>NZ_JAATEP010000180.1:0-269 GCF_012034275.1 Nonomuraea composti
CGCAGGCTGTTGGTGACCACGAACACGCTGGAGAACGCCATGGCCGCGCCCGCGATCATCGGGTTGAGCAGGCCCAGCGCCGCCAGCGGCAGGGCGGCCACGTTGTAGGCGAACGCCCAGAACAGGTTGCCCTTGATCGTTGACAGCGTGCGGCGCGACAGCCGGATCGCGTCCGCCGCCACCCGCAGGTCGCCCCGGACCAGGGTCAGGTCGCCGGCCTCGATCGCGGCATCCGTGCCGGTGCCCATGGCCAGGCCCAGGTCCGCCTG
>NZ_JAATEP010000181.1:0-267 GCF_012034275.1 Nonomuraea composti
GGCCGGTAGCCGGGACCGACCACGTGCACGGATTTCCCGTGTCCGTCCTGGTCTTCTCCGGAGCTTCCCGGGTGGCCTCAAGCGGCCGTAACAGGATCATGACGTATCGTGACGACGAAGGCCCGGCGGCCCCCGCTGCTCGAAAGAGGCCGCCGGGCGGACCCGCTTTCTTCCGGCGGGAGGTCGCCGGACCAGCGCTCTACCGGTGAGAAGTCACGGCCCTGTGGGTGAGGAGCCGTTCGGACAGGGCGGTCAGTCGTCCTTGTT
>NZ_JAATEP010000182.1:0-262 GCF_012034275.1 Nonomuraea composti
GCCACTACGCCGCCCGCATCGCGGCTCCGAACAAGCTGACCAAGATGACCCTGCCGTCGGGGCGGGCGCACGCGGTCAACACCTACGACGACAAGACCGACCGCATCGCCACCCACACCGACGCCGACGGCGGCACCTGGAAGATCGGCACGGTCGGGATCGAGCAGCAGTCCGGCGAAGCCGAGGTGACGGTCACCGACCCGGACAACAAGCCGCTCAAGTACCTGTATGACGCATGGCGCGGTTATCGGATCCGCGGCGT
>NZ_JAATEP010000183.1:0-262 GCF_012034275.1 Nonomuraea composti
GCGCCGCGGATCCGATAGCCGCGCCATGCGTCATACAGGTACTTGAGCGGCTTGTTGTCCGGGTCGGTGACCGTCACCTCGGCTTCGCCGGACTGTTGCTCGATCCCGACCGTGCCGATCTTCCAGGTGCCGCCGTCGGCGTCGGTGTGGGTGGCGATGCGGTCGGTCTTGTCGTCGTAGGTGTTGACCGCGTGTACCCGCCCCGACGGCAGGGTCATCTTGGTGAGCTTGTTCGGAGCCGCGGTGCGGGCGGCGTAGTGGT
>NZ_JAATEP010000184.1:0-253 GCF_012034275.1 Nonomuraea composti
CCATTCCGACCCTCCCCCTCCCCTCCGGCGCCCCTCTCCCCCGACCTCAGCCCTCTCCCTCGCTCTCCCCTCCGCTCCAGCCTTTTCCTCGGCTCCAGCCCTTCCTCTCCGCTGGAGCGCTCCCCGACGCTCCAGTTCTCCCCTGCGCAGGTCCGGATGTATTCCGGGGCCGGCGATCGGGGCGTGGTTCGGGGCAGGAGGTTCGGGGCAGGAGGTTCGGGCGTGCTCCGCGCCGGAGCTCGCGCGGCATGCC
>NZ_JAATEP010000185.1:0-246 GCF_012034275.1 Nonomuraea composti
TCCGGGTCGGCGTGGGCCGCCGTCGAGACGGTCATCGTCGCGGCGACGGCCATGGCGCCGAGAAAGGCGTTCCTGAGAATCTTCACGATGAGGGTTCCTCTCCCTTTTGATGTGGTGAGTTTTGGTTGGTGAGCGTTTTCCTGATGAGCGCGCGTGCCCTGGGCAGCACCGCCTCGCGCAGGTCGCGGGCGTTGCGGTTGTCCAGGGTGGAGAGCTACCATCAGGCCGCTGTCGAGCCCCACTGGA
>NZ_JAATEP010000186.1:0-239 GCF_012034275.1 Nonomuraea composti
GACGTGCCGAGCACGTCGCAGGTGCAGATCTGGGACTGCAACGGCCAGGCGAACCAGCAGTGGGCCTCGACCAGTGCGGGTGAGCTGAAGACGTCCGACGGCCGGTGCCTGGACGTCAACGCGGCCGGCACGGCCGACGGCACCGCGGTCATCACCTGGACCTGCAACGGCCAGAACAACCAGAAGTGGCGCCTGAACAGCGACGGCAGCATCACCGCCGTCGGCGCGAACAAGTGCCT
>NZ_JAATEP010000187.1:0-228 GCF_012034275.1 Nonomuraea composti
TTGTCGCGGCGTGCGAAGAACTCGGTGGCGGAGAGGTCACGGCGGGACGTGGAGATCATCACTTCACCGTCGCCCGCGGCTCTGACCCGCATCAGGCCGTCTTCGATGAAGATGGCGTAGGGCACCTGCCAAGCAGGCGTGCGGATGACGAAGTGGACGGCTTCGTCTGGGATGTGGGGTGTCACCTCTAGCTCAGCTTCCAGGAAGGAATAGGAGACGCCGCCGTAG
>NZ_JAATEP010000019.1:0-191409 GCF_012034275.1 Nonomuraea composti
CGCCGCGCCGACACCAGCTCCTGCACCAGCGCCGGGTCCACGACGGAGCCGCCCCTGGCGATGCGGCGCGCCGTGTCGACGAAGTCGGCGACGTCGGTGACGCGGCTCTTGAGCAGGTAGCCGATGCCGCCGCCGCTGGCGAGCAGGCGCATGGCGTGCTCGGTCTCGGCGTGTGCCGACAGGACCAGGATGCCGACGCCGGGGTGGCGCTCGCGGATCTGGGCGGCGGCCCGCAGCCCTTCGACGGTGTTGGTGGGCGGCATCCGGATGTCGACGATGACGAGCTCCGGCCGCCGCTCGCGGACGAGGTCGAGGAGCTGGGTGGCGTCGCCGGCCTGCCCGACGACGTTCAGGCCGGAGCGCGTCAGTAAGCTGGCCAGCCCTTCGCGCAGCAGCACGTCGTCGTCGGCGAGAACCACCTGCGTATCGGTCATGTCACGCATTATCGGACCCGGCCGACGATCGGTACACTCCGGGCATGAAGCTGGGCGGGTCACGGCCGGCGCGGAACGGGCCCGCCCGCGGCCTGACCCTGCGCACGGTGATGGCGGGCGCCGCGCTCGCGCTGATCGTGGGCGGGGCGTTCGCGGTGCTGCTGGCCTCGATCGGCGACCTGCGTGACGCCCGGCTGCGCGAGCAGCGCTCGGCGGAGGTCCTGACGCTGGCCAACCGCCTGGAACGGCTGATCATCGACATGGAGACGGGCCAGCGCGGCTTCGCCCTCACCGGCGAGGCGAGCTTCCTGCAGCCCTGGCAGGCGGCCATCGACACCTTCCCCGGGCAGGCGAGCGCGATGGAGCGGCTGGTGGCCGGCATCCCCGCCGAGCGCGCCCTGGCCGAGAAGATCACGGCGGCGGGCGGCTCGTACATCGACGACTACTCCGTCCCCCTGGTGGCGGCCTTGCGCCGCGACCCGGGAGCGGGGGAGAGCGGGCGCCGCGCTCCGGGCGCGGCGGGGACGGCGCGCGCCGAGGAGGGCAAGCGCCGCGTGGACGCGCTGCGCGCGGACTTCGACGCGCTCGTGACGGCCGCGCTGGGGTCGGCGCGGGCCGAGCAGCGGCGCTCGGACGCCGCGGCCCAGCGCGCGACCGCGGTCGGGGTGGCGGGCCTGATCGCGTCGGTGGTCCTGATCGGCGCCTACTCGCACTACCTGGCCCGCGCGGTCGTCGCTCCGGTACGGCGGCTGGCCGGCGCCACCCGGCAGCTCGCGGACGGCGACCTCCAGGCCCGCGTCCCCGAGCGCGGCGCCGGCGAGATCGGCGTGCTGCAACGCGGCTTCAACACGATGGCGGCCACCCTGTCCCGGCAGCGGTCGGAGCTGGCCGCCTCCCGCTCCCGGATCGTCGCCTCCGCCGACCAGGCCCGCCGCCGCATCGAACGCGACCTGCACGACGGCATCCAGCAGCGGCTGGTCTCGCTCGTCCTGGAGGTGCGGGCCATCCAGGCGACGTCGCCGCCGGACCGTCCGGAGCTCGCCGAGCCTCTCGACCGGCTGGCCGACGCGCTCGGCGAGGCGGTGGACGAGCTGCGCGAGATCTCGCGCGGCATCCACCCGGCCATCCTCAGCGAGGCCGGGCTGGGCCCCGCGTTGAAGGCGCTGGCCCGCCGCAGCCCGGTGCCGGTCGAGCTGGACGTGGAGGTGCCCGGCCGGCTGCCGGAGCCCGTCGAGGTGGCCGCGTACTACGTGGTCTCCGAAGCGCTCACCAACACCGCCAAGCACGCCCGCGCGAGCGTGGCGACGGTGCGGGCGCGCCTGGAGGACGGGCGGTTGCGGCTGCGGGTGCGCGACGACGGCGCCGGCGGTGCCACCGCCTCCGGCTCCGGCTCGGGGCTGCTCGGGCTGGCCGACCGGGTCGAGGCGCTGGGCGGCACCGTCCGCGTGGACAGCCCGCCCGGTCAGGGCACCACCCTCGACGCCGACCTGCCCGTCACCGGGGGCTGACCGGGATCGGAAGATTCCAGCCAGCCGGTAGCCGGGATGGCCGCTGGCCGGGACGACACCGCGGCGGCCGCGCAGGATCCTGATCGGGAAGCACTGAACGCTTGCGGAAGGAGCCCGCGATGCACTCCCGACCTGCCGTCTCCCCCGACCTCCCGTTCGCCCGCGAGCTGACGCCGCCGCGCTCCGGCCCGAGCTGGGTGCGGATCTTCTTCGGCGGGCTCGCGTTGTGGGTGGCGACCGTGGTGGTCACGTTCGTCACCGGGAACGCCAACCTGGTGCCGACGATCATCCTGGTCGGCAGCTTCCTGGTGCCGGTCACGTTCGTCACCTTCGCCTTCCGCCGCGCCGACGAGGTGATCACCGCGCAGCGGATCTTCACCGCGTTCGTGTACGGCGGCGTGCTCGGCGTCCTCGGCGCCTCGCTGCTGGAGTCGGCGCTGCTCACGCACATGTCGAGCTGGGGTTACCTGGCCATCGGCGCGATCGAGGAGGGCGTCAAGCTGGCCGTGCTGTGGCTGCTGGCCCGCCGCCTGCCCTGGTACGGCGCCCGCGACGGCATGGTGCTCGGCGCGGCCGTGGGCTTCGGCTTCGCCGCGTTCGAGAGCGCCGGGTACGCCTTCAACGCGTTGTTCACCTCCAGCGGCCTGTCGCTGCTCGACCTCGTCGAGACGGAGGCGCTGCGGGCGGTGCTCGCCCCGGTCGGCCACGGCCTGTGGACGGCGCTGCTCGGCGGCGTGCTGTTCGCGACGGCCGCGCGCATCCGCCCGGCCCACCTCGGCACGGGCTACCCCGGCACGGACTACCTCAGCGCCGGCCACCCCGGCACTGGCCGCCCCCGCCTGCGGCCGAGCCGCGCGCTGCTCGGCTGGTACGCCGTGGTGGTGCTGCTGCACGC
Organism: Nonomuraea composti; assembly: GCF_012034275.1. NCBI lineage: Bacteria > Bacillati > Actinomycetota > Actinomycetes > Streptosporangiales > Streptosporangiaceae > Nonomuraea > Nonomuraea composti. Next base: position 2,838 of record NZ_JAATEP010000019.1, read on the forward strand.
CCTGTGGGACGCCTCCCAGACCGTCGCCGTGTGGCTGACCCTGATCCTGACCGGCACCCCGTCCCAGTGGCTGGCGATCGTCCGCCTCGGCGAGCTGCGCGGCGTCACCCAGACGCAGGTGCACCTGTTCACGGGGATGAGCTGGGGGCTGCTGGCGCTGGACGGGCTGGTCGGCCTGGCCCTGCTGCTGGCCCGGTGGGCGCGGCTGGGCAGGCGGCCGTCCAGCATCGTCGTCCGCGGCTACTGAGGGCGGACGTTGTGGTTGCCGGCGAACAGGTTGCCCGGGTCGTACCGGCGCTTGACCGCGGCCAGGCGCCGGTGGGTGGCGGCGGGGTAGACGGCGGCGACGTCGTCCTCACCGGCGGTGGCGAGGAAGTTGGCGTAGGCGCCGCTGACGTGCGGTGCGAGCCTGGCCCACAGCGCGTCGAGCGCGGGGCGGGCGGCCTCGACGACCGGCGGCGGGCCCGCGGTGGTGGTCACGACCATCAGCTCGGCCTGCCGGTGGGCGAAGGCGGTGGCCTGCTCGGGGACGCGCGCCACCGCCCCGCCGAGGCTGCGCACGGCGACGAACGGCGACCCCTGCGCCGCCCCGGTCTCGGCCAGGATGCTAAGGACCACCGGCACCTGCTCCCCGCCGGTGAACGCGCTGCGGGTCACCAGCCGCACGCCGGGCGGCGCGGCCACGCCCTCCACCAGGATGTCCCCGTACGGGCGCAGCGTCACGTCGTCGGTCAGCACCGTGCCGAGGGCGCGGATGGGGTCGATGGCCCGGGCGGCGAGGCGGGGGTCGTCGCCGTCGAAGGTGACCTGGATCTCCACCGGCGCCTCCACGCCGCCGGCGAACGGGTTGGCGAACGCGGCGATGGAGGTGAGCTCCTCCGGGGCGGTCCGCAGGTGGTCCGCCCATCCGCGCAGCACGCCGGGCAGCTCGGCGGCCGGGAAGGTGATCCGGCCGTGGAACACGTCGGTGGTGGGGTGCGCGCTGAACTCGAAGGCGGTGACGACGCCGACGTTGCCGCCGCCGCCGCGCAGCGCCCACCACAGGTCGGGGTCGTGCCCGGCGTCGGCCCGCACGAGCCGGCCGTCGGCGGTGACGACCTCGGCGGCGACCAGGCTGTCCAGGGCCAGGCCGTACTTCCTGACCTTCCAGCCGATGCCGCCGGACAACGTCAGCCCGCCGACGCCGACGCTCCTGGTGTCGCCGGAGGAGATGGCCAGGCCGTGCGGGGCCAGGGCGTCGGCGACCGCGCCCCAGGTGGCGCCGCCGCCGATCCGCACCAGGTGACGGTCCTTGTCGACGATCTCCACGCCGGCCAGCCGGGCGAGGTCGATCACGATGCCGCCGTCGTTGGTGCCGAACCCGGCGAAGGCGTGGCCGCCGCCGCGTACCGACAGGGGCAGCCCCGAGCCGGCGGCGAACCTGACGGCGGCCCGCACGTCCTCGACGCCGGCGGGGCGCAGCACGACGGCGGGGCTGCCGGAGGTCAGCATCGTGCGGGCGGCCTGCGCGTACTCGGGGGTGCCCGGCTCGATGACGTCGCCCGAGAAGTCGTGGCGAAGGGTGTCCAGGGTGGTGCTCATGACGGTCCTTCCGCTGTGCGGTGGTGTGTGCGCTTTACGGCCACAAGATGCCGACGGGCCGGTTCTTGTGACAGTGACGTGCGCCACACCGCCGCGACGCGGGGTTCGTCAGCCGTGGGCGAGGGCCGTCCGGAGCTGGGCGAGCCATTCCCGGCCGCGGCGGTGGCCGTCGGGGAGCTGATCGTCGCGGTCCCAGCGCCACGTCGTGATGATCGCCAGCATGAGCGAGCGGCAGTCGCGCAGCAGGCCCTCGCCGAGGCCCGGGTAGTGGCCGGCGACCGCTTCCGGCGCGTGCGCGAGGTCGAACTCGACCGGCCCGAGGCAGCACGTCTCCAGGTCGATGAACAGCGGCCCCTCGGCGGTCGCGAGCAGGTTGCCCGGGTGCGGCTCGCCGTGCAGCGGCTGCTCGGGGCCGCCGCGCGCGGCGATGGACCGGCCGAGGTCACGCAGCGTGCCGGCGAGCAGCTCCCGGTCCGCGTCGGGGAGCGCCGGGGTGCGGGCGCGGTCGGCCAGGAGGGCGCGGGCCTGCTCGACGCGTTCGGTGAAGTGCGGCATCGGGACGTCCACCGCGCGCATGCCGGCGTGCAGCCGGCGCAGCGCCTTGGCGAAGTCGGCCGGCGGGATCTCGGCCGGGCTCACGGGCTCGTAGTAGGTCCACAGCGTGACCACGAAGCCGTCGCGCTCGTAGACGCGCGGCTCCACCCGGGGGTCGAGCGCGGCCACGGGGCTGCCGGAAGCGGCCAGCCGGCGCGCCAGATCCACCTCGAACTGCGCGACCTGCTGCGCCGCGGGCGCCACCCGGGCCAGGGTGTCGCACGGCAGCAGGCGCAGGGTCAGCTTGTTCGAATCTTGCAGGACGATCGCCTCGTCGGCCGCCAGACCCAGTGAGGAGGCGATCGAGCGGGCCGTGGCCGCCGCGTGCTCGAGTTCCGACGCCTGCATGGCCTCCCCTTACCGTTGTCGCCGTGCTCGCCGAGCACCGTACCAGGTGCCCGGCGGGGAGCCGCGGGTTAAGATCACCTGGTGACGGTTCACGGCCGCAGCGCGTTCATCATCGGGGGCACCGGGCAGATCGGCCGGGCCACGGCCGCGCGGCTCGTCGCCGCCGGCTACGCGGTGACGCTGGGTCACCGCCGTTCCCTCCCGGCGGGCGAGCCGCCCGACGGGGCGACGTCCTTACAGGTGGACCGGAACGACACCGAGGCGCTGCTCGGCGCGCTCGACGGCCACGACCTGGTCCTCGACACCGTCGCCTTCACCCCCTACCACGGCACGCAGCTCGCCCGGCTGGCCGGCCGCGTCGGCTCGCTCGTCGTCATCTCGACGGGGGCGGTCTACCGGGCGCCCGGCCTGCCGGTGCCGATCCCGGAGACGTGGCCGACCGTCGAGCGCGAGGCGCACGACTATCCGTCGGGGAAGGCGGCGCTGGAGCGCTTCCTGCTGGCCACGCCCGGCCTGCCGGTCAGCATCCTGCGCACGGGCGTGCTGCACGGGCCGCACGGCAGGTCGCTGGACCACTGGTCGTTCATCAAGCGGGCGCTCGACCGGCGGCCGTACGTCGTGCTCGCCCAGGACGGGCTGAGCCGCTTCCCCACCTCGGCCGTCGCGAACGTGGCCGAGATCGTCCACCTGTGCGCGCTGAATCCGGCGGCCCGGGTGCTGAACGTCGCCGACGACCCGCTGACCGTCGCCGAGGTCGCCGCCCGGGTGTTCGCCGTGATGGGGCACGAGGCGGAGATCGTCACGTTCGCGGGCCCGTCGCGGCCCGACGGCCTGGGCTTCCACCCGTGGAACGTGCCGGAGCCGATCGTGTTCAGCACCGACCGGGTGCGGGCCGAGCTCGGCTACCGGCCCGCCCTCTCCTACGACGACGCGTTGCGCCAGACCATCGAGTGGGCCGTTCCCGCCGTCGAGCGGGCGCGGGCGCGCGGCGGCGGCTGGCCGGACGTCTTCCCCGACTTGGTCGCCCGCCACGGCCCCGACGTCTGGTTCCCCTACGCGGCCGAGGACGCCCACGTCGCCCGCGCGTGAGGCGCGTCACCGGCGGCGCGTGCGGCGGGTCACCAGGTGACGGGCAGCTCGTGCGGGCCGAAGAACGGGGCGTCGTGGGCGAACGGCAGCTCCTCGAACGGGACCGCCAGGCGCAGCGCCGGCAGCCGGGCCAGCAGCGTGCCGACGGCCGTCTCCAGCTCGGCGCGGGCCAGGTTGGCGCCGACGCACTGGTGCACGCCGTGGCCGAAGGCGAGGTGGTGGCGGGCCGGGCGGCGGACGTCGAACGCGTCCGGGTTCTCGAACGCGCGCTCGTCCCGGTTGGCGGACGCCGCCAGCACCGTCAGGCGGTCACCGGCGCGGATCCGGGCCGGGCCGACCTCCATGTCGGCGGTCGCGACCCGGTCGAAGCTGACCCAGTCCTGCACCGAGTGGAAGCGCAGCAGCTCCTCGACCGCGCCGGGCAGCAGGCCGGGGTCGGCGCGCAGCGCGGCAAGCTGCGCCGGGTGCCGCAGCAGCGTGAGCACGCCGAGGGAGATCGTGTTCGCCGGTGAGTCGTAGCCGGCGAGCAGCATGAGGAAGCCCATGTTGACCAGCTCGTCCGTGGTCAGCTCGCCGGTGGGCAGGTGCCTGGCCGCCAGCCGCCGGATCATGCCGTCGTCCGGCCGGTTCCCCGCGTCGCCGACGAGGTCGCGCAGGTAGCCGCGCACGTCCTTGGACGCCTGCGCCGCCACGCTCGGGTCCATGCTCGTCACCGACAACCTGCGCAGCCGCGACGCGAAGAAGCCGTGGTCGGCTTCCGGGACGCCGAACAGCGCGCACATTACGCGCGCCGGGACCAGGCGCGCGTACCGGGCGACGAGGTCGGCGGGCGGGCCCGCCTCCAGCAGCTCGTCCATCGCCCTGTTGGCGATGGACTGGATGGTCGGTCGCATGGCCGCCATCGGGCGGGCGCCCAGCTCCGGGATCAGCAGCCGCCGGAACCGGCTGTGCTCCGGCGGGTCCAGGTCGACGAAGAAGCCGTCGTCGGGGCGGTCGTCGTCGGGGCCGCGCGGGCGTTCCGGGCGGCCGGTGTTCGAGCTGATCCTCGGGTCGCTGAGGATCCGGCGCGCCTCGGCGTAACGGGTGACGGCCCAGACCGGTGCGCCGTTGGGCAGGGCGGCCCGCACGACCGGCGCGGTGTCGCGCATCCGCCGGTACTCGTCCGGCGGCGCGAGCGGGCAGCTCCGCTTCATGGGAAAGGTGGGCATGGGAGTCTGGGTCATCGCGTGGCTCCGTTCGGGGCGGACACCACCCCGGCGATGTGGTCGGCGACCGCGGCGACGGTCGGCTTCGCCCACAGCAGCGTGGCCGGGAGCGAGCACCGGAACCGCTGCTCCAGCCGCCGCCGCACGACCACCGTCATCACCGAGTCCAGGCCCTGCTCGATCAGCGGCCGGTGCGGCGACAGGTCGGCGGGGGCGAGCCGCATCTCCTTGGCGATCTGCGCGCCGACCTCCTCGATCAGGAACGTGCGCAGCCGCGCCGGGTCCAGGTCGGCGAAGGACTCGGCGAGCCGGTCCCCGCCGCCGTCGCCGTTGGCCGAGGGGGCCGGTCGGTCGATCACCGGGTACCGCAGGTCCGCGAGCCAGGCGACGGCGGCGCCGGTGCCGTCGGCGATCCGCACCTGCACCGTGTCCGGTTCCTCCTGGTCGAGCCACACCTCGATGGTGACCGTTTCCGGCGGCTCTCCCGTGGTGACCAGGTGCTCGACGTTCGTCACCATGCGCAGCAGCGGGTCGCCGGGGAACGCGCTGGGCGCCACCGACATGGCCGCGTCCAGGACGGGCGCCCAGGTGGCGGCGGGCCCGCAGCGGACGCGGGCGCGCAGGGCGCCGTGCCCGCGCCACAGCTCCTCGACGGTCCAGCCGAACCCGGTGTCCGGCACGCCGACGGCGGCGAGCCGGCTCATGACCAGCCCGGGGTCCGCCGGGGCGAGCGGCTGCTCCGGGGGCGTCGGAGGTGCCGGGGGCCGGCCCTGCGCGGCGGGGATCCGGGCCGTGGTGATCACCTGCCAGGCGACGTCGGGCTCGGCCGTGGTGCGGGCGGCCAGGCGTAGCTCGGCGCCCTGGCGTACGACCTGGATCTCGCGGCGGTCGGCGGTCAGCAGCGGGGCCGACATCGTCACGCCGGCCAGCGCCTCCGTGCCGGCGGCGGCCAGGAAGGTGACCGCGAGGACGGCGGCCGGCACGATCTCGACGCCCTCGATCGCGTGGCTGCCCGGGTAGGGCCGGAGGTGGTCGTCCAGGACGGTGCGCCACAGCCGCACGTCCGTCCCGGCGAGATCGACGTGGTCGCCGAGCAGCGTGTGCGTGCCGGGGTCGTGGCCGCGCCCGCCCGCGTCGGGCGGCGACGGCTCGCGCCAGTGCCGGCGGCGCTGCCACGGGTAGGCGGGCAGCGCGGCCGGGCCGCCGACCGGTTGCAGCCGGCGCCAGTCGACGTCGAGGCCGGCGCAGTGGGCGGCGGCGACGGCGTTCAGCAGGGACGCCTGGCCGGGACGGTTACGGCGCAGCGACGCGCCCACGAAGACGTCGTCCTCGTGGCCGGCCTCGTTCAGGGTCTCCAGGACGGAGTGGGTGACGACGGGGTGCGCGGAGATCTCGATGAAGGCGCGGTAGCCGTCGGCCGCGGCGGCGGCGACCGCGCCGGCCAGCCGGACCGGGTGGCGCAGGTTGACCGCCCAGTAGGCGCCGTCGTAGGCGGGCCGCGCGCGCGGGTCGTCCAGGGCGGTCGAGTAGACGGTCAGGTCAGGGACGGCGGGGGTCAGGTCCGCCGCGGCCTCCTTCAAGTCCGCGAGGAGCGCGTCCATCTGCGGGCCGTGGAAGGCGACGTCGGAGGCGACCCGGCGGGTGGGGATGCCCTCCTCCAGCCAGGCCGCCAGCACCTCGGCCACCACGTCCGGGTCGCCCGAGACGACGGTGGAGCCCGGCGAGGACGCGATCGCGGCGACCACGCCCGGACGGTCCGCCAGGCGCCGCTCCGCCTCGGCGAACGGCAGCCGCGCCATCGCCATCGCGCCCCGCCCGGCGACCCGGCGCAGCAGGCGGGAGCGCCGGCAGATCAGCCGGGCGCCGTCGAGGCGGCTCAGCGCGCCGGCCGTCACGGCGGCGGCGATCTCGCCGACCGAATGGCCGATCACGGCGTGCGGGCGCACCCCGTACTCGCGCCACACCTCGACCAGGCCGAGCTGCATCGCGAAGATCATGGTCTGGACGCGGCCGACCTCGGTCAGGTCTCCCCCGCTGAGCGCCTCCCTGGGCGAGAACCCGATCTCGTCGGCGAACACCGGCTCCAGCTCGTCGATGACGCGGGCGAACGCCGGCTCGCACGCCAGCAGCTCCCGCCCCATGCCGGCCCACTGCGAGCCGTGCCCGGAGAAGACGAACACCGGGCCGGGGCCGGGGTCGGCGAGGAGCCGTCCCGTGGTCACGGCGTCGTCGGGGGTGCCGGCCGCGAGCCGGCGCAGCCCCCGGGCCAGCGCGGTCTCGTCGGCCGCGGCCACCACCGCGCGGTGCGGCAGGTGGGTGCGGCGCAGCGCGAGGGTGTGCCCGAGGCTCGCCACCGGCACCTGGCCGGCGACGCCGGCGAGGTCGGCCGCGCTCTGGCGCAACGCCGCCCGCGACGCGGCCGACACCGGGAACAACCGCCCGGCGGGCCCTTCGACGGGCGGCACCGGCTCAGGCCCCTGCTCGATCACGACGTGCGCGACGGTCCCGCCATAACCGAAGGCCGAGACGGCGGCCCGCCGCGGCTGCGCCAGGCCGGCCGCGGGCTGGGAGCTGGGCGCGGACGCGAGGCCGGGCGTGGATGCGGGGGCGGCTGTCGGCTCGCGCCCGATCGCGGGCTCAGGCCCCGTCGCGTGCCCAGGCCCCGTCGGGGGCTCGGGCCAGGCCGTGGGCTCGGTGGCGACGCGCAGGCCGAGGGCCGGCCAGTCGACGGCCGGGTTGGGGGTGTCGAGGCGGCTGGGCGGGATCTCGCCCCGGTGCACCGCCAGGACGGCCTTGATGAGGCCGGCGATGCCGGCGGCGCCCTCCAGGTGGCCGATGTTGGACTTGGCCGAGCCGATCAGGCACGGCCGCCCCGCCGGCCGGCCCGCGCCGTAGACGGCGCCGAGGGCGGCGGCTTCCAGGGGGTCGCCGACGGCGGTGCCGGTGCCGTGCGCCTCGACGTACCCGATGGTGTGGGCGTCGACGCCGGCCTGGCGCAGCGCGCGGCGCATGACGTGCTCCTGCGCCTGCCCGCACGGCGCCATGATGCCGGCGGTGTGGCCGTCCTGGTTGACGGCGCTGCCGAGGATGGTGGCGAGCACGGGGTCGCCGTCGCGCTGGGCGTCGCGCAGCCGTTTGAGCACGATGACCGCGGCGCCCTCGCCGCGCCCGTAGCCGTCGGCGGCGGCGTCGAACGACTTGCTGCGCCCGTCGGGCGCGAGCGTGCCGGCGGCGTCCAGGGTCAGGGTCTCGCCGGGAGACAGGATGAGGTTGACGCCGCCCGCCAGCGCGAGGTCGGTCTCCCCCGCGCGCAGCGCCTGCACGGCCAGGTGCACGGCGACGAGGGAGGCGGAGCAGGCGGTGTCGACGGCCATGCTGGGGCCGCGCAGGTCCAGTGCGTAGGAGACCCGGTTGGCGACCGCGCACGTGGCGGCGCCGATGCCGGTCCACGCCTCGATGTCGGGCAGGTCCTCCAGGATGCGGTGCCCGTAGTCGCCGGTGCAGACGCCCACGTACACGCCCGCGTCGGTGCCGGCCAGCGCGCCGGCCGGGATCCCGGCGTGCTCCAGCGCCTCCCACGCGGTCTCCATGACCAGGCGCTGCTGCGGGTCCATCAGCTCGGCCTCGCGCGGCGAGAGGCCGAAGAACTCGGCGTCGAAGCCGGCGACGTCGTCGAGGAAGTGGCCGCGCGGCACCGTGCGGCGCACCGCCGCCGCGTAGGAGGGGCCCCGGTCGGCGTAGGAGCGCCAGCGTTCGGCGGGCGCCGGCCCGCTCGTGTCCCGCCCTTCGGCCAGCAGGTTCCAGTACGCCTGCGCCGAGTTCGCGCCGCCGGGCAGCCGGCAGCCGATCCCGACGATGGCGATGGCTTCGGACGGTCGGTCCATCACGCGCCCCCTCCCCGCGACCACGCGGGCGACTCGAGTATTTCCACGACGGCGGCCGAGATGGTGACGCCGGGCCCGTAGGCGAACATCAGGAGGTGGTCGCCGGGCCGCAGCTCACCACCGCGGACGAGGTGCTCCAGGGCCAGCACCTGGTCGCTGGCCCCGCAGTGGCCGATGGTGCGGCCGAACTCCCAGGTCGAGCGGGCCGCCGGGATGCCCAGCCGGTGCTCGCAGATCTGCTCGGCGATCTCGCGGGAGGTGTTCATACAGGTCAGGCGGGTCACGTCGGCCGCTTTGAGTCCTGCCTCGGACAGGGCGCGGTCGATCGCCTCGACCATCCGCTCGTCGAGCGTCACCAGCACCTTGGTGCCCTCGCCGCCGGCGACGGCGCGCTGCCGGAAGGTGTCGTTGTGGGCGGCGAAGTCCAGCTCGCGGCCCTCGGTGACGCCGGGCGGGAAGAGGGGTTCGGCGCACCGGTGCATCTCCTCGGCCTGCGACACCGACATCGTGCACACCGACGCCAGCCGGGCGAACCCGGGCTCGGTGTCGAGCACGAGGGCGCCGGCCGCGTCGCCGGCGATGGCTCCGGGCAGCATCCGCCAGCGGTCGGCCAGCGGCGTGCCGTAGTTGTCGGCGGCGACCAGCAGGGCCGCCTGCCGTTCCGGGCCGGCCCGCAGGTAGCCGGCGGCCAGCTCCAGGGCGGCGAACATGCCGTTGCAGCCCTGCTTGAGCTGGGTGGACAGGACGCCGTCGCCGACGAGGTGGCGCTGCACGTACGCCTGCGGCGGCCAGCCTTCCGGCCCCTGGTGCCAGGTCGAGGTGTAGAGGAGCAGGTCCAGCTCCGTCGGGGAGCGCCCGCTGCGGGCCAGCGCCGTGCGGGACGCCCGCAGCGCCATCTCCGGCGCCGGCACGTCACCGGCGACCGCGACCGAGGCGATCCCGTGCAGCTCGGCCTCCTCGGCCGGGTACCAGCCGGCCGCCACCGCGTGCGCCACGTCCACGGTGGCGGGCAGGTACGAGCCGACGCCGCTGATGTACATGTCCGCCGTCTCCATGTCGCCTCCTGGCTCGCTGGAACAGGTTCGGTCCGGCACCTTCAGTCCGGCACCTTCAGTCCGGCACCTTCAGTCCGGCACCTTCAGTCCGGCACCTTCAGTCCGGCACCGCGCGGGCGTACCCGGGCGGGACGTCCAGGATCCGCAGGACGGCGGCGGCCAGGGTGGTGCCGGCGCCGAACCCGAGGAGCAGCACGTGGTCGCCGGGGGCCAGCGCGCCGGTGGCGAGCAGGTGGTGCAGGGCGACGAACTGGTCGCCGACGCCCAGGTGGCCGACGCGGGCGCCGTACTCCCAGGTGGTGTCGGCCAGGGTGAGCCCGAACCAGTTGGCGCCGCGGTGCTCGACGTCGTCGCGGCGTACGTGCGGGAAGGCGACCTTGGCCACGTCGTCGAGGGTGATGTCCGCCTCTTTGAGGGTGCGGTCGGCCAGCTCGATCATGGTCGTCTGGATGGCGAGCATGACGCGGGCGCCGTCGCCGTCCAGCAGGCGCTTGCGGAACTCGCGGTTGCGGGCGGCGAAGTCGAGGGGGCGGCCGACGGTCGCGTCCGGCGGCCACATCGGCACGCCGCCGTCGTTGACGGCCTCGGCCTCCGGCAGCACGGTCACGTTGACGGAGCACAGCTCGGCGAGGCCGGTGCCGGTGGTTTCGGCGGTGAGGAGCAGTGCGCACCCGGCGTCGCCCATCACGGTGCCCTCGATCATCCGCCACCTGTCGACGAGCGGGGTGCCGTGGTTGTCGGCGCCGACGAGCAGCGCGGAGCCGCCCGGCCGCAGGTAGCCGGCGGCGAGCTGGAGGGCGTTGAACAGGCCGCAGCAGCCCTGCCGCAGCTCGACGGCCGGGACGTGCCCGCCGGTGAGATGCTGCTGCAGGTAGTACTGCGGCGCCCAGCCCTCGGGGCCCTGGTGCCAGACGTCGCAGTACAGCAGCAGGTCGAGGTCGTGCGGCGACAGCCCGCCCGAGCGGTCGAACGCCTGCCGGGCGGCGCGCAGGCCCAGCTCGGGGGCCGGCACGTCGCCGGCCACGGCCGCGCCCAACAAGCCGAACCGCTCCACCTCGTCCGCCGGGTAGCGGCCCTGCGCGACGGCCGTCTCGACGGTGACGACCGGCGGCAGGTGGACGCCGATGCTGCGCAGGTACGTGCCGGAGGTGCGCATTCAGTCCTTCCCCGAGGGCACGGGGTCGCCCGACGCGTCGCGCAGCAGCAGCATCGGGTCGCTCAGCTCGTACAGGCCGCACATCGGCGGGCAGGCCTCGTAGCCGAGCAGCCGCTGGATGTCCTCGGGGTAGCCGCGCACCACGTCCAGGGGTATGGACAGGTACTGGTTCTCCTCTTGGCGGAGGTTGCCGAGGTCGTAGGCGTACGACAGGCCGGTGCGGGGCGCGTCGGAGCGGTTGGCGCCGGCGCCGTGGTAGGTGCTGCCGAGCCACAGCAGCGCGGAGCGGGGCCGCATCTCGGCGGGCACCGCCTCGTCGTCGCGCGGCCCGCGCTCGTCGTCCCAGCGGTGGCTGCCGGGGACGACGCGGGTGGCGCCGTTGCGCTCGGTGAACGCGCTGGCGGCCACCATGACCTGCATCCGGCTCTCCGGCCCGGGATGGGTGCGCAGGTGGGCGGTGTCGTCGCGGTGCAGGCCCTGTGGTCGCACGCCCGGCTGGATCTGGATCGCCCGCGAGATGCCGAGCTGGATCGTGGGGACGAACTCGATGCGCTGCTCGCCCAGCCAGGCGCGCACGGGCCGTTGCAGGAAGTGCCGGGCGCTGCCGAGGAAGTGCGGCTGCCGCATGATCGCGACCGAGTGGGCGCTGCGGCGGACCAGGCCCGGCAGGATCCGGGTCTTCTCGCCGACGAGCCGGCCGTCGCCGTCGGCCTGGCTCCGCAGGGCCGGGCCCAGGTCCTCCCACAGGCCGTTCAGCGTGTCGGCGTCGACGAAGTCCTCGATGATCACCGCTCCGGCCGCCTCGATCGCCTCGATCGCCGCGTCGATCGGGGCCGAGGCGGGCAGGGTGGTCAGCTTGGCATCGGTCATCCCGGCCTCCAGGAAAGGCTGTGTCTGGTGATGGGGGTCACGCGGCGCGGGCGGGCGGGCCGAACCAGCGCGCCAGGGCGTCGGTCAGGGACGCCGCGCCGGCGGGCGTGCTCCAGGCGACGAAGCCGTCCGGGCGGATGAGCAGGGCGTCCGCCGGGGCGTCGGCGCAGCCGGCGCTCACCACGTCCACGCGGCCGGACCAGGGCTCGGCGCGGGCGCGCAGGCCGGGGTCATCGGCGAGGTCGAGCAGCAGCGGGCGCCCGGTGCGTTGCAGCTCGGCGAGCCGTACCGGGCCGTCGGCGGTCTTGAGCCGCAGGTCGGGGCAGTAGCGGCCGACCAGCGGGCCGGTCAGCGACGGGTCGCCCATGTCGTATTCGACGTGCAGGTCGTCGACCACGGCGGTCAGGCGGCGGTTCGTGTGCTCGTCCATGAGCAGGTGGGTGAACAGCCGGCGCAGCGCGTCCACGTGCGGGCCGGGGCGCATCAGCGCGATGGAGGCGCGCTGGACCTCCAGCGTCTGCGCGCCGACCGGGTGCCGCTCGGAGGTGTAGGTGTCGAGCAGGCTCTCCTCGCACTGGCCGCGCGCGACGGCGGCCAGCTTCCAGCCGAGGTTGACGGCGTCGCCCAGGCCGAGCCGCAGGCCGGGGCCGCTCCACTGCGACTGCACGTGGGCCGCGTCGCCGGCGAGCAGGACCCTCCCCCGGCGGTACGTCTCGGCCTGCCGCTCGTTGTCGGTGAACCGGTTGATCTTGTGGATCTTGGTGACCGTCACGTCGGTGCCGCTCAGCCGGCGCAGCGCCGCCTGGAACTCCTCCCGCGTGATCGGCGCGTCCCGGCTGGCCGGCGGGCCGCTGAACTCCAGGGTGATGAACCGGGGCGGCCCCTCCTCGTACACCAGGAGCCCGTTGTCCTTGCGGAACCAGCCGGGCAGGTGGAAGCCGGGGTCGTCGATCTCGGCGAAGGCGCGGTAGCCGGTCGTGATGCCGTCGGTGCCGGGGAAGGCGATGCCGGCCAGCTTGCGGATCGTGCTGCGGCCGCCGTCGCAGCCGGCCAGCCAGCCGGCCGTCATCCGGTACGGCCCGCCGGGGCCGTCCACGTCCAGGTGCACCGCGCCGGCGTCCTGGGTGAAGCCGGTGACCGTGTGGCCGCGCCGTACCTCGACGCCGAGCTGCGCGGCCCGCCGGGCGAGGTCCCGCTCCAGCACCTGCTGGGGCACCAGCAGGTCGGGTGATTCCGGGCGGAGCACGAACATCGTGGCGAAGTGCCGCGCGCCCGGGAACGCCTTGGGTTGCAGGCTGTCGGGACGCCGTTCCCCGAGGGCGATGCGGGCCCGCTCCTCGTCCGTCGGCTGGGCGGGGGCGCCGTCGACGCCGATCATGAGGGCGCGGCGGTCGAGAATGTCGATGGCCCGGCCGGTGATGCCTTCGGCCTTGGGGTGGTGCTCGATGTCCGGCAGCCGTTCGAGCACCACCACCGGCACGTCGTGCAGGGCCACCTCGCACGCGAGCATGAGCCCGATCGGACCACCACCGACTACCGCGACCTGTGCCATTCATACCTCTGCTGGGGGCGTGAGCCTGCTGGAGGAATCGCTGGAGCGCCGACCGCGGGCCGGCGGTGCCGATGCTAAATCGGGTGGGTCAAAAATTACTAGTGGTGGTATTTACCTGATTTGTCATGCATAATCCCCTTCGTTTGTGATCAACGGCGCGCAGGTGGGAGGCCACCCATGAGCGACGGCCAGCCATCGACAACCGACCCGCCCTTGGAAACCGACGGGATCACCCCCTTCGACCCGCCCTTGGAAACCGACCGGATCACCCCCTTCGACCCGCCCGCCGGGCTACGGCGCCGGGCCGCGCTCAGCAGGCTGGCCTACCCGGACGGGCACCGCGGATGGGTGGCCACCGGCTACTCCGTCACCCGGGCGATCCTGGCGGACCCACGCTTCAGCACCCGGCGCGAGCTGCTGCACCAGCCGGTCGGCGGCGAGCGCGCCGTCGAGCCTCCAGAGCCCGCAGAGCCGGGCATCTTCCCGCACATGGACCCGCCCGAGCACACGCGCTTCCGCCGCCTGCTGAGCCACCACTTCGGGCCGCGCCGCGTCGCCGAGCTGACCCCGGCGATCGAGCGGTACACGGCACAGGCGCTCGACACCATGGCGGCCCGCACCGGGCCGGTCGACCTCGTCACCGCGTTCGCCATGCCGGTCCCGGCACTCGTCATCTGCGAGCTGCTGGGCGTCCCGGCGGACGGACGGGGCCGGATCCAGGCCGCCACCGCCGTCATGAACGACCTCGACTCCCGCCCGGAGCAGGTGTTCGAGGCCGTGACGACCATCACGGCGACGGTCCGCCGCGTCCTCGCGGACCCGCCGGAGGACGGGCTGCTGGCGCTCGCCGCGGCGAGCGGCGACCTGACCGGCGAGGAGCTCACGAACCTCGGCATGGTGCTGCTGGCCACCGGCCACCTGCCCACGTCGAGCATGCTCGCGCTCGGGGCGTTCGTGCTGCTGACCGACCCCGCCCAGCGGGCCCTGCTGCCCGCGCACCCGCACGAGGCGGTCGAGGAGCTGCTGCGCTACCTGTCGATCCTCCAGTTCGACGTACGGCGCACCGCTCTGGTGGACGTCGAGCTGGACGGCCACGTCATCGCGGCCGGCGAGACCGTGGTGCTGTCGCTGCCGGCGGCCAACCGGGATCCCGGCCGCTTCCCCGACCCCGACCGCCTGGACGTGACCCGCTCCGCGACCGGCCACCTGGCCTTCGGGCACGGCGTCCACCATTGCCTGGGGCAGCATCTGGCGCGGGCCGAGCTGCGCATCGGCCTGACCGCGCTGTTCGAGCGTTTCCCCGGCCTGCGTCTGGCCGTTCCAGCAGCCGAGGTGCCCACCCGCGACCGCATGGCGGTGTACGGGGTGGACCGGCTGCCGGTCACCTGGGGCGCCGGCCCCGCCGATCAGCCGAGAGAGGTTCCCGATCATGCGATACAGGACACTGGGTGACTCGGACCTGCGGACGTCGGTCGTCGGGCTGGGCTGCAACCGCGTCGGCGCGGGCGTCGACCTGGCCCGGACCAGGGCGATGGTGGACGCGGCGATCGACGCCGGCATCACGCTCATCGACACCGCCGAGTCGTACGGCGAGCCCGCCGGCGCCTCCGAGGAGCTGCTCGGCCAGGCGCTGGCCGGCCGCCGCGACCGGGTGGTGCTGGCCACCAAGTTCGGCGGCCCCGTCCGGAACGCGGCAGGCAGCCGGGCCGGCGTCCGGCAGGCGGTGGAGGGGTCGCTGCGGCGGCTGCGCACCGACCACATCGACCTGTACCAGTACCACGTGCCGGACGGCGTCACCCCGATCGAGGAGACGCTGTCCGCCCTGACCGAGCTGGTCCGCGAGGGCAAGGTGCGCTACGTCGGCAGCTCGAACGTCTCGGGGGAGCAGATCGGGGAGGCCGCGCAGGCGGCCAGGGCGGGCGGCCTCGTGCCGTTCGTCTCGACGCAGACCCACTGGTCGCTGCTGGAGCGGGACGCCGAGCGCGAGGTGGTGCCGGCGGCCCTGCGGCACGGCGTCGGCGTCCTGCCCTACTTCCCGCTGGCGCACGGGCTGCTGACCGGCAAGGCGCGGCGCGGGCAGGAGCCGCCGGAAGGGTCGCGGATCGCGCGGCTGCCCCACCTCCGCACGCCGGAGCGGCTGGACCGGGTGGAGGCGCTGGCGACGTGGGCCGCCGAGCACGGCCGCTCCCTGCTGGAGGTGGCCATCGGCGCCCTGGCCGCCCTGCCCGGCTGCGGGTCGGTGATCGCCGGCGCGACCGGCCCGGAGCAGGTGCTCGCCAACGCGGCCGCCGCAGGCTGGGAGCCGACCGCCGAGGAGCTGGCGCAGATCACCGCCCTGGTGCCGCCCGGCTGAGCGAGCGCCGCCAGTCGTTCAGGAACGGCCATTTCACGTCGAGCTTCACCAGCTCGATGACGCGGCGGTCGTCGAAGATGACGCGCTCGTTGCCCTTGTAGTAGCTGAACTTCGGCGCGTTCTTCTCGAACTCCAGACGACGGCGCATCAACGGCGGGGCGGGACCGGCTACCGGCCCGGCTCCCTGGCGGCGCTCAACGGGTCGCCGGCTGACTTGTTGAGCACGGCCAGGGTCACGACGTACCCGATGAACTCCAGCTCCCCGTCGTTCTTCTCCCACCCGTCGGCGCTGGTGCGCGGGGAGAGCACCCCTCCGACCGGGTGCCGGGCGTCGCCGCCGGGCAGGGGCTCCATCCGGGCGTGGGCCGCCGAGATGCGCGTGACCTCGGCCTCGACGCTCAGCTGGTCGGGGGACGGGTCGCTGTGGTGCTCCTCGCTCCACTCGATCGTGGCGGCGGTCTTCTCCCCCAGGGCGTTGGCCAGCCAGTCGCGGTCGGCCGGGACGAGGGTCCACGAGACCGTGGCGCCGACGCGGAAGGGCTCGCCGCAGCATTGCAGCTGCCAGTCGTCCACCCAGACGTTCCATCTCACCCCGCCGGTCTTGCCCATCCCACGAACGCTCCAACCGCGCCCCCTCCCATCCGGCCGCATGGGAACGAGCCGCCCAGGAACGGCCTACGAGCCGCCCAAGGCCGGGCCCGGCCGCGGGAAGGCGCCGATACGCTGCGCGCACGCGTACGGATCAAGCGCAGCAGGGGGCAGGACATGCGCAAGAAGGTTGGGCGGGGTCGCAGACGAGTGTCCGCGAAGACCCTGCTACTGGCAGGCGCGGCCGTCGCCGCCGTGGCGACCGCGCTGGCCGTCGGGAGCGGGGCCGGCTCGAGCCCGCCCACCGCCGGCCGGAACGCCTCGCCGCAGGGCACGACCGCCGCTCAGCAGGAGGACGCGCCGGCCGCCGCCCAGCTATGGGGCAAACCGGACACCGCCGCCGCCTCGTCCTCGCTCGGATCGGCGGCACTCTCCGGCAGCAAGACCGCAGGACAGACCAGCGGCGCGATCCGCGTGGGCGCGGACGCCGGCGCCGTCGAGCCGCGCACCCACCGCGAACCCGCCCGCCCCCGCCCAGCACCCGGCAACGCCCCCGCCCCCGCAGCCGGGAACGTGAGCGCCACCGGGAACGTGAGCGACACCGGGAAGGACCGGCACCGCCCCCGAGGCCCGAAACACAGGCCGGACACCCCTTCCTCCCACACGCCCGCATCGCCGCCCGGACGCCAGCAGGGCACGTCACTGCTCGGCATGCAGTGCGACCAGATGTTCCCGCCGTCCCGGCAGGAGTACCGGGTCCGCAACGTCGCCTGCCACCGCCTCCTGGGCTGATCCCCCGAGGACGGGCGGGGTCAGGGCCGGTGCCGGGGGCGGCGGCGGGCTCTGGGGAGGGGCAGCGGGGCCGGCCCTTCGACGACGGTGTTGCGGATGGTGCCGATGCCCTCGACGGTGAGCTCCACCACGTCCCCCGGCCGCAGCGGCGGCGGGTCCTGCTTGCCGTGCAGGCCCCACAGCTCGGCCAGGCAGCCGCCGTTGCCGCAGGTGCCGGAGGCGAGCACGTCCCCGGGGCGGACGCGGGTGCCGCGGGAGGCGTAGGCGACCAGCTCCTCGAACGTCCAGCTCATGTTGGACAGCAGGTCGCGGCCGAGCTCCGTGCCGTTGACGCGCGCCGACAGGGCCAGGCGCAGGAAGCCGTCGGCGTCCCGGTACGGCTCCAGTTCGTCCGCCGTCACCAGCCACGGGCCGAGGGTGGCGGCGGTGTCCTTTGCCTTGGCGGGGCCGAGGCCGACCCGCATCTCGCGGGACTGCAGGTCGCGGGCGGACCAGTCGTTGAAGATCGTGTAGCCGAGTATGTGGTCGCGGGCCTGCTCGGGGGTGAGGTCGGCGCCCTCCTCGCCGATGACGGCGGCGACCTCCAGCTCGAAGTCGAAGGCGTGGCAGCCGGGCGGGACCGGCACGTCGTCGTGGGCGCCGATCATGGCGTGCGGGTTGGTGAAGTAGAAGGCGGGGGCGTCGTACCAGGCGTCGGGGACGCCGCCGCGGCCCTCCACGCTCCTGCGCACCCCTTCGACGTGCTCCTCGAAGGAGACGAAGTCGCGCACGGAGGCCGGCTGGACCGGGGGGAGGAGCCGCACCTCCGCCAGCGGGATCGGCTCGCCGGTGCGCACGCCGCCGGGGATGTCGAGCGGACCGGTGTTCTCCGCCAGGGGCCGCACCATCCCGTCCTCGACGAGGCCGGAGCGGGTGCGGCCCTGGTGGGTGAAGGTGGCGATCCTCATCAGGTGGTCCTCATCAGGTGGTCCTCATCAGACGGGCGGGGCGACGAACACGCCGCGGTCGACGTCGTTGAACGACTCCTTGGCGATCAGCTCGTTCATGGGGTTGGCGGTGCCCCACTGGTCGGTGACCTCGGGCTGGGAGAAGTCGTGGACATGGGGGTGCCAGGTGTCCTCGTCGAGCTCCTCCAGCTCGGTGGTGTACTCGACGGTGTTGCCGTGCGGGTCAAGGAAGTAGGAGAACGTGTTGTCGCCGGCGAGGTGCCGGCCGGGGCCCCAGATCATGCGGACGCCGGCGCGCAGCAGCCGGCCGGTGCCGTACATGTACTCGTCGAGGCCGCGCAGCTCGAAGCTGACGTGGTGCAGGGAGGTGTGCGGGCCGCGGGCGATGGCCATGCTGTGGTGCTGCGGGTTGCAGCGCATGAAGTGCATGACCTGGCCCATGCGGGGGTGGGCGAGGGTGTCGGACAGGGCGAAGCCGAGGTGGGTCTCGTACCAGGTGCGGGTGGCGTCGATGTCGGGCGCGTTGAGCACGACGTGCGACAGCCGGACGGGAACGGACTCCTTGGCCTCCAGCTTGCGGTGCTTGCGGACGGCGACGTCGGCGGAGACCTCGACGGTGCGGCCGTCGAGGTCGAAGAAGCGGAAGCCGTAGCCGCCGCCGGGCGTGTCGAGCTTGCCCGGCTCGGAGATGATCTGCACCTGTGCGGCGCGCAGCCGCTCGGCCAGGGCATCCACGTCGCTTTCCGATGCGGCGCCGAAGGAGATCAGGTCGAGGCGCTTCTCGGCGGCCTTGCGCAGCCGGACGACGTACTGCTCGGGCGAGCCCTCCGCGGCCAGGAACGAGATGCCGCCGTCGCTCGCGACCTCGGTCAGGCCCCAGACGCCGGCGTAGAAGTCGCGCTGCTTGTCGTAGTCGGGCACGGCCAGGTCCACGTGCCGCAGGTGGGTGATGAGTCTCATGAGGGATCCTTCAGGTCGAACAGCCGGACGGCGTTGCCGCCCCGGATGGGGGTGCCGTCGAGCCCGGCCGCGCGCAGGGCGGCGAGCGGGTCGGGGTCACCCATGTCGAAGGGGAAGTCGGAGCCGAGCAGCACCCGCTCGGGCCCGGCGACGCGGACCAGCTCGCGCAGGGCGGCCGGGTCGTGGGTGAGGGAGTCGAAGTGCAGCTCGCGCAGGTAGCTGCTCGGCTCGCGGGCGCAGGTGCGGGCGTCGGGCCGCACCCGCCAGCCGTGGTCGGCCCGTCCGAGGTGGTACGGCAGGTAGCCGCCGCCGTGCGCGGCCAGCAACCGCAGCCCCGGATGCCGGTCGAGGACGCCCGCGAAGATCAGGTGGGACAGCGCGACCGCGTTCTCGACGGGCTGGCCGACGAGGTTGGACAGGTAGAAGCGGTCGAGGCGCTCGTCGAGCGTGCAGCCGAACGGGTGCAGGAAGATGACCGCGCCGGTCGCGGCGGCGTGCGCCCAGAACGGCTCGTAGGCGGGGTCGGACAGCTCGCGGCCGGGGGCGTGCGAGGAGATCTCCACGCCTTTCAGCCCGAGGGCGAGCGCGTCGTCGAGGGCGCCGGGCAGCAGCGAGGGGTGCTGAAGCGGGGCCAGGCCCAGGCCGTACAGCCGGTCGGGCGCCTGGGCGACGTGCGCGGCGACGCCTTCGGCGGCCAGGCGGCACACGTCGGCGGCGAGCTCCGGGCCGGCCCAGTAGTGGTAGTGGGAGGGGGACGGGCTGACGATCTGCACGTCCACCCCGGCCTCGTCCATCGCCGCCAGCCGGTCGGCGGCCCGGGTGAGCAGGCCGATCCGCGCGCCGATCATCGCGCCGGACACGGCGAGCGCGTCGGGGCCGTTGCGGCGGGCGTCCAGCTCCCGGTGGGCCGCCAGGCCGGGCTGCCCGGCCACCGCCTGCTCGATCTCGGGCAGCAGGACGTGCGCGTGCACATCAACGGTGATCACGGGCGCTCGCTCACCATCGCGGCGATCCGGCCCATCAGCCCGGGAAGGTCGGCGTCGCGCACCCCGTCGAGCTGCCAGCGGGCGAGCTGCACCGACGCCTTCACGACGGCCTTGACCCGGTCGTGGCGGCGGTCCATGAACGCCTCGAACAGGTCCTGGTCGAGGCGGTCGGCGGCGAGCAGCAGCTCGGCCAGGACGGCGGCGTCCTCCAGGCACTGCGCGGCGCCCTGGGCGAGCGTGGGCGGGCAGGCGTGCGCGGCGTCGCCGATCAGCACGGCGTTGCCGCGGTTCCACGGCCGCTCCACCAGCAGCGACTCGAACCAGGTGTAGTTGATGCGATCGGGGTCGGTGATGTCGGCGCGGATCTCGTCCCAGGCGCCGCCGTAGCCTTCGGCCAGCGCGCGCATGTGGGCGGCCTTGTCGCCGACGGCCTCGCGCGGGCGGGCCTTCTCGACGAGGTAGGCGTACATGGTGTCGGCGCCGGTCGGGCAGTAGCCGGCGATGAAGCAGGGGCCGCCGTAGATCAGGTCGGTGCGTTCGACGTCCTTGGGGCGGCGGGTGTGGACGCGCCAGATGCCCATGCCGACCGGCTCGGGCGCGGCCTCGACGCCGATCAGGCGGCGGACGTGCGAGCGGATGCCGTCGGCGCCCACCACCAGGTCGAAATCTGCGGTGGTGCCGTCGGAGAAGGTGACCGCGCCGCTGCCGGAGACGGCGTCCACGGTGAGGCCGTAGCGGACGTGCGCTCCGGCGTCGCGCACGGCGGCGGCCAGGATCGCGGCCAGCTCGGGGCGGTTCATGCCGACGGTGGCGGGCAGGTCGGGGCCGCCGGTGCGGGCGTCGGGGATCTCGGCGAGCAGGCTCCCGTCGGGCGCGCGCAGCCCGAGCGAGCCGAACGCGAACCCGGCGGCGCTGACCTGCTCCCACACGCCGAGGTCGCGCAGCACCCGCAGCGCGTTGCCCTGGAGCGTGATGCCGGAGCCGAGGGTGGTGGGGGCGGGCTCGATCTCGGCGACGGTCACGGTGACGCCGGCGCGGGCGAGCTGGATCGCCAGGGCGGAGCCGGCGGTGCCGGCGCCGACGATCAGGACGTTCCCGACTGCTGTCATGGGGGGCTCACTTGATGGCGAGGGGGTTGACGGGGGATCCGACCGCGCCGGTGACCGGCAGCGGGGCGGCGGTGAGGAAGAACTCGTACACGCCGTCTGCGGCGCAGTCGGCGGCCAGGGCGTCCAGGTCCCACATCTCGCCGACGAGCAGGCCGAGGTGCGGGATGACGACCTGGTGCAGGGGCTGGAACGCGTTGTCGAACTCGTTGGGGCGCACCTCGAAGCCCCACGTGTCGGTGGCGACGGCGGCCAGCTCGGTGCGGTGCAGCCAGCCGGCCGTCCAGAACGACAGGCCGGGCGAGGGGCCGCCGGCGTAGTCGCCCCAGCCGTCCCGCTTGGCCCTGGCCAGCCGGCCGGTGCGCACGCACACGAGGTCACCACGGCGGATTGCGACGCCGTGCGCCTCGGCGGTGGCGGTCAGGTGCTCCTCGGTGATGGCGAAGCCGTCGGGCAGCTCGCCGTACACGGCGGCCACGTCGAGCAGCACGCCCCGCCCGGCGACCGGGGCGGCCAGGTGCTCGATGCCGGTGACCAGGTCCCCCTCGCTGGTGACGACCTGGTCGGCGGGGCGGCCGTTCCAGGCGCGGCCGTGGTCGAAGATGTGGCCGAGGCCGTCCCACTGGGTGGAGCACTGCAGCGGCATCGCGATCACGTCGTCCGCGCCGCCGAGCCCGTGCGGGAACCCCTGGTCGCCGTGGACCGCGTCGAGGCCGGTGTCGAGCATGGTGTGCACCGGGTTCGTGCGCCGCCGCCAGCCCTTCTGCGGGCCGTTCATGTCGAAGCGCTGCGACAGCGAGAACGTCTCGCCCCGCCGGATCAGCGCGGCGGCGGCGCGGCGCTCGGCCGGGCCGATGAAGTTGACCGTGCCGCGCACGTCGTCCTCGCCCCAGCGGCCCCAGTTGGAGTATGTCGCGGCGGCCTGCGCGATGGCCTGCTCAGCGTTCATCGCGGCACCGGTTCCGCTGCGTGCCGAGCCCGGTGATCGTGCCCTCCATGACGTCGCCGTCGCGCAGCAGCCGCCCGTGGTGCAGGCCGTTGCCGGCCGGGCTGCCGGTCAGGACGAGGTCGCCGGGCAGCAGCGCGACGGTCTGCGACACGTACGACACGAGCCGGGCCACCCCGAAGATCATGTCCTTGGTGGACTCGTCCTGCATGACCTCGCCGTTCAGCTTGAGCGTCACCCGCAGGTCGCCCGGGTCGAGGAAGGCGGCCGGCACCAGGTACGGGCCGAGCGGGGTGAACGTGGGCGCGTTCTTGGCGCGCAGCCAGTCGGTGCCGATCTCCGGCATGTCCCGCCGGAACACCACCTCGCGCGCGGTGACGTCGTTGGCGATGGTGTAGGCGGCCACGTGCTCCAGCGCCTCGTCCGGATCCACCCGGTAGGCCGGGCGGCCGATCACCGCCGCCAGCTCCAGCTCCCAGTCCGGCTTGGCGCACCACGACGGGATCACCACGTCGTCGTACGGGCCGGTGACCGACGACGGCAGCCCGATGAACACGTACGGCTGGTCCTCGGCCGCCCGCCGGTCCATCATCGCCGCCACCTCGGCCCGCACCTGCTCGGCCGGTCGGCCGCCGGCGGGCTCGTGCGCCACGGCCAGCTCGATGACGTGGGTGCGGTAGTTGGCGCCGGACTGGAAGATCTGCCGGGGCTCGACGGGCGCGTGCACCCGCAGCTCCGCCACCGGCCGCCACTCCCCCGCCGGCGCGGCGGCGGCCTCGCGCAGCAGCGGCAGGACGTCGTCCCAGCGCTCCAGCAGCGCCCGCGTCGTGGGCGCGTGGGCGCTCAGGTCGAGGACCCGGTCGCCGGCGACGAGGCCGGGGAAGGCGGGGCCGGCTCCGGACGAGAACGTGCCGAGCGCGAACGGGCCGGCGAGGGACGGGGATGTTTCCACGAGGTTTCCTCCGAATGCGTCGCCCCTAACCTTGAAGCATCCGAAGGAATCTGGAAAATCGATTCTCTGGATCGCTACCATCCACCACATGGATGCCGCATGAACCTCGCCAGCCTCGACCTCAACCTGCTCGTCGCCCTGCGCGCGCTGCTGGAGGAGCGCAACGTCACCAGGGCGGGCCTGCGCGTCGGCCTGAGCCAGCCCGCCATGAGCGCCGCCCTGGCCCGCCTGCGCCACCACTTCTCCGACCAGCTCCTCGTGCGGCAGGGCAGCCGCTACGAGCTGACGCCGCTCGGCACCGCCCTGCTCGCCCCGGCCGCGACCGCCTCGGCGATGCTGGAGCGGCTGTTCGCCAGCCGCGCCGACTTCCAGCCGGCCACCGAACAGCACGAGTTCACCCTGCTGTCCTCCGACTACGGCATCGCCGTCTTCGGCGTGCGGCTGGCCCGCCTCCTGCACCGGGAGGCGCCGGGCGTGCGGCTGCACTTCCGGCACGTCACGCCCGAGATCGTCGAGCACGCCGGCACGGCGCTCGGCGGCGTCGACGGCATGCTCATGCCGCACGGCGTCGTCAGCGACCTGCCAGCCGTGGAGCTGTACCGCGACGAGTGGGTGTGCCTGGTCGCCGACGACCACCCGGAGGTGGGCGAGCGGCTGACCATGGACGACCTGGCCCGGCTGCCCTGGGTGATCTACCAGCGGCCGTTCGACGCGCCCGTCACCCGCCAGCTCACCATGCTCGGCCTCGACCCGTACGTGGACGTGACCGTGCAGAGCTTCCAGCTCCTGCCGGCGCTCGTGGCCGGCACCCGGCGCGTGGCGATGATCCAGCGCCGGCTGGCCGACCTGCTGCGCGACCTCGCCCCGGTGCGCGTGCTGCCCTGCCCGTTCGAGGCGGTCAGCCTGCGCGAGGCCCTGTGGTGGCACCCGGTGCACACCCACGACGCGGCCCACGTGTGGCTGCGCGAGATGGCCGCCCGCGTGGCCGCAGATCTGCTCTAGTCCAACAGATGGCCGCCCGCGTGGCCCGAGACCTGCTCTAGTTGTTCTAGTCCAGCAGTTCGACGTAGCCGTCGGTGCCGTGGACGCGGATCCGCTGCCCGTCCCTGATCCGCTGGGTGGCCCGCTCCACCCCGACGACGGCCGGCAGCCCGTACTCCCGCGCGATCACCGCCCCGTGCGTCATGAGCCCGCCGACCTCCGTCACCAGCCCGGCGACGGTGACGAACAGCGGCGTCCAGCTCGGGTCGGTGAAGGCGGTGACCAGGATGTCGCCCGCTTCGAGGTCGGCGCGCGCCATGTCGGTGACGACCCGGGCGCGGCCCTCGACGGTGCCGGCCGAGACCGGCAGGCCGGCCAGCGCGCCGGACGGGATGCCGGCCCGCCGGTGCAGGCCGTTGATGGCCTCGCCGTCGGAGGTGAGGACCCGGGGCGGGGTGAGCGCCTCGTACGAGCGGAACGCCGCCCGCCGCTCCCGGATGAGGCCCGGGTCGGCCGCGCCGGTGCGCGCGACCTCGTGCAGCTCGTCGAAGCGCAGGAAGAAGATGTCGTCCTCGGCGCGCAGGACCCCGTCGCGGACGAGCCGGCCGGCCTCGCGCAGCAACGCCTGCTTGTAGATGAAGTAGCGGGTGATCATGCTGTACTTCGGGTACTCGCGGTATCCGGCGAACGTGCGGACGCGGTCGATCATCCGCTTGGCCTCCTCCGCCTTGCTCTCCCCGTCGGGCAGGTCGCGCAGGCGCGCCAGCAGCTCCCTCTCCCGGCGCCGCGACTCCTGGAGCCCCTGCTCGAAGTGCCGCTTGCCGGCGCCCGGCTCGAAGTTCCTGACGTTGGCCAGGATGACGGGCACGAGCATGGCGGGGCGCTCGCTCCAGCGCGTCCGGGTGATGTCGATCTCGCCAGGGCAGCGCATGCCGTACCGGTCGAGGAAGCCCCGGATGGCGTCGCGCGCCTCCGGGCCGCCGGGCAGCCCGGCCAGCTCGCCGAGGAAGCCGTCGCCGTCGCGGCCCTCGTCCGCGACCCGCTGCAGGAACGCCACGACGTCGGGGTGCGGGCGGACGGCGTCGGCGACGTCGAGCAGCGCCAGCCCCATCTCGGAGGTGACGTTGTGCGGGACGGACTGGGTGAGCGCGTCGGCGGCGTTCTTCTCGCCCAGCCACTCCTCCAGGTGCTCGTTGAGCCACGAGGCCGCGTTCATCGACGCCATGATCACCGGGAGGCTGCGCGGGTCGCGCATGACCCGCTTCAGCTCCGTGAGGTCGTTCAGGATGAAGTCGAACAGGGCCGGCCCGGACACCCCCTGGATGTCGTGCCGCAGCCGGGCGACGGACTCCTCGTGCTGACTGATCAGCTCGGTGACGATGGCCGGGTCCGTCTCGATCGAGGCGGGCGGGTCGAAGACGGGCGGCGTGCCGGCTCCCTCGGCGGGGGAGGCGAGGGCGAGGTCGCCGCGGTCGAGCAGGGTCCGCAGGGCGTCGCCCACCAGCGGGTCGGACTTGCCGAGCATCCCGAAGATGCCCGCCCGGCCCGCCGGGGTGGCCAGCATGGGGGCCACGTCCACCCACAGCCGCCCGCCCGCCTCGTACATCGGCCGCGGGGTCGTGAGCTGCCACACCGACAGGCCCAGCGGCTTCATCGCGTCCGTCATCATCTGCTGGTGGCCGACGGAGACGAAGATGTGGTCGTCCTGGTCGGCGGTCTCCGGGACGGGGAACAGGGTGGTGATCGGCCGGCTCTGCACGATGAAGAAGTCGTCGCCCGCCAGGCACCACTCGATGTCCTGGGGGCGGCCGAAGTGCGCCTCGACGCGCCGGCCCAGCCGTACCAGGCGCACGGCCTGCGCGTCGGTCAGCACGCGCCGGGTGCGGCGCTCCGGCTCGACCGGCGCCTCCCGGGTGCCGCCCTCGGGGGACGCCTGGAACAGCCGCGGCTTGGTGGCGACCGTCGCGGTGAGCACCTCGTCGTCGCGCACCGTGTAGACGTCGGCGGGCACCAGGCCGGAGACCAGCGCCTCGCCCAGCCCCCAGCCGGCCTCCACGGTGGCGACCTTCCTGTTCGAGGTGACGGGGTCGGCGGTGAACAGGATCCCGGCCGCGTCCGGGAACACCATCCGCTGCACGACCACGGCCATCCGCACCTTGCGGTGGTCGAAGCCCTGCCGGCACCGGTACGTCACCGCCCGCTCGGTGAACAGCGAGGCCCAGCACCGGCGGACGTGCCGCAGGACCTCCGGCAGGCCCGCGATGTTCAGGTACGAGTCCTGCTGGCCGGCGAAGGACGCCGTCGGCAGGTCCTCGGCCGTCGCGCTGGAGCGCACCGCGTACGGGCCCTGCTCGCCGAGCCGGTCGAGCGCTTCCCCGATCGCCGCCGCCACCTCGTCCGGGATCTCGGCACCTTCGATGAGGTCGCGGATGCCGGCGCTGACGGTGCGGATCGTCGCGTGATCGTCGGGCTTCACGCCCGCCAGCAGGTCGAGCCGGGCCTCGATCGCGGGCACCTCGTCCATGAACCGCCGGAACGCGTCCGTCGTGACGCAGAAGCCGTCCGGCACGCGCAGGCCGTCGAGCCGCGACAGCTCGCCCAGGTTCGCCCCCTTGCCGCCGACGTCCGCGACGTTCGTCGAGTCGATCCGCTCGAAACCCATCACGTAACCCAAGGCCGTTGCCCCCATCCTTCGTCGGGTCGGTTCGCAACGGGCAAGTATGAACCACTTTTTCGCGCCTCATGAGGCCGCCGGATCTGCTATAAAGTGAAAGTGGCGGGGTGGTGTGCCCACGTGTCCGATCCGTGGCCCCCTCGCATTCCTCCGGCCGTTCAGCTCGCGAAGCTGCGGCGCGCAGTTCCGCCCGCCCTGGCCGTGACGGTTATGGGCGGGTTATGCGGGTGACTGCATGATCTTTTCGGGCGCCGTGCCCCATCTCATGGCTGACCACGAAGGATCATATGAAGAAGTACATCCTGCTCGCGGCCGTCGCCGCCCTGGGCCTCAGCCTGACCCCAGGAGGCGTCGCCGGTGCCGCCGCTCCCCCGCCAACGATCACGTGGGCTCCGTGCCCCGAGGACACGACCGCCGAATGCGGCGCGCTGAAGGTGCCCGTCGACTGGGACACTCCCGGCGGCGCCACCATCGACCTGGCGGTGGCCCGGCGCGAGGCCGCCGGCCCGGCAGCGAGGGTCGGCTCCTTGGTCGTCAACCCCGGCGGGCCGGGCGCCTCGGGCGTCGACTTCGTGGTGCACGGCAGCGGCTACTTCAGCGCCGAGCTGCGCGGCCGTTTCGACATCGTCGGGTTCGACCCGCGCGGGGTGGGACGCAGCCACCCGGTGGTCTGCTCGGCGGCGCTGGTGCGCGAACGTCCGCACCCGCTCATCGAGAACCAGAGCGACATGGACGCCTGGGTGTCGTTCAACCAGCGGCTGCAGAAGGACTGCCGGGCCCGCACCGGGCCGCTGTACGACCACGTCAGCTCCCTGGACGTCGCCCGTGACGTGAACGCTCTCCGGGCGGCGCTGGGCGAGGACAAGCTCACCTACTACGGCGTCTCACACGGCACCCTGATCGGCCAGGCGTACGCCGAGCGCTTCCCCGGCAAGGTCAGGGCGCTCGTGCTCGACTCCAACTTCGACCACAGCGTGGACACCGCGGCCTACCTGAACACCACCGCCGCCCATGCGGCGGGGGCGTTCGACCAGTTCGTCATCTGGTGTGAGGCGACGGCGTCGTGCGCGCTGCACGGCACCGACATCCGGGCGTTCTGGAAGAGGCTGCTCGACCGGGCCGACCGCGGGGAGCTGCACGAGCCGGGCCTGCCGGACGTGCCGATGGGCGCCTACGAGCTGGTGAACACCGCGTTCGCCGGGCTCTACAACCCCAACTGGGCGGAACTCGCCCACCTGCTGCAGGCCATCGACACCGGCGGCCCCGGCCCTGCGGCGAGCGCCCAGAAAGACGAGGAGGTGCCCGTCAGCACGCCGGTGTTCTGCCAGGACTTCCACCTGCCGGTCGCCGACCACGCGCAGTACGCCTCGCTCCTGCGCCGGCAGGCGCCGCGGGCCAGGGACATGAGGTACAGCCCGCCCGCGCTGGGCCGGATCGCCGGCTGCCTGGGCCAGCCCACGCCCATCCCCAACCCGCAACACCGGCTGCGGGTGGACGCCACCCCGCCCATCCTGCTGGCCTCCTCGCTCAACGACCCCGCCACCGGCTACCTGTGGACGCTCAGCACGGCCGAGCAGATCGGCGCCGAGGCCCGCGTGCTCACCTACGAAGGCTCGGGACACGGCGTGTACGGCCGCAGCGCATGCACCACCGGCGCGATCGACCGCTACCTGATCTCGCAGTCGATCCCCGCCCACGGGGTGCGCTGCCCGGAGGTGCGACCTGCGCCCCTCGCCCCGAAGAGCGAGCTGGCGAACGGGGCCTGAGAGGGGACGCGTCACTTCAGGGTCTGGTGCCGGTGTTCGCGGATCTGGTCGTGGTGGTCGGCGACCCAGGTGATCAGGGACGTGACGATGTGGTGGAGGCTGCGGCCCAGCGGCGTGAGGGCGTACTCCACCCGCGGCGGCACCTCCGCGTAGGCGGTGCGGGTCACCAGGCCGTCCTGCTGGAGCTGGCGCACGGTCAGCGTGAGCATCCGCTGGGAGATGCCGGGGACGTCGCGCTGCAGGTCGGTGTAGCGCAGCGGGCCCGCCTCGAGTGCGGCGATCACCAGCAGGCTCCACTTGTCCCCGACGCGGTCCAGGATCTGGCGGACGAAGCCCATCTGCTCGGCGGGGATGCCGGCGCACGGTCCTCGGCCTGCTGCGGCACCTGGCCTGGCTGCGACGTCCATGGCGCACATTCCCTTCCGGCACGCACATCGATGTGCCTTTTGTACAGCCTTCCACACTGGTCCATCATGGCGTTACGCACAAACAGTAGGAATTGAGGTGCGGCCACGGGAACAGCGCAGCCTCCGGGGCCGCCGGCACGCCGTCCATCGTGCCGTCGCCGCCAACGACGCGGCGATCCGCGGCCAGGACGGCTACGCGGTTCCCACCGCCCACACCTGATGCAGACCTGATCCACACGCCGGCCGGGCGTCCGCTCCGCGCATGTCCCGGCGGCCACCACACGGAAGAGATCCCACTATGCCCACTCTCGCCATCGTCGGCGCCGGCCCCGGCATGGGCCTGACCATCGCCCGCACCTTCGGCAGCCGCGGCTTCGACGTCGCCCTGATCGCCCGTACCAAGGAGAAGCTGGAAACGCTGGCCGGCCGGCTCGGCCAGGAAGGCATCACGGCCGCCGCGTTCCCCGCCGACCTCCTCGATCGCGCCTCACTGACCGATGCCCTGGACGCGGCCAAGGCCCGCTTCGGCGGCATCGACGTCCTGGAGTACTCGCCGGCCCCGCATTCCCCGGTGCCCGGCCTCACCATGGTCGCCCCCTCAGAGGTCACGATCGGCAATCTGCAACCGATGATCGAGTACGCCTTCTACGGCGCCGTCACGGCGGCCCAGGCGGTGCTGCCCGCCATGCGCGAGGCGGGCGCCGGGACCCTGCTGTTCACCAGCGGCGGCGGCTCCGTGGACCCGCTACCGATGTTCGGCAACGCCAACGCCGCCCAGGCGGCTCTGCGCAACTGGGTGATCAACCTGAACAAGGAGCTGGCCGGCAGCGGCGTGCACGCCGCACACGTGGCGATCAACGTCTGGATCGGCGGAGGCGGCCCGGAGGGCAGCCCGACGGCCACGCCCGAGCAGATCGCGCCCCTGTACTGGGACCTGCACGAGAACCGCGACCGCTCCGACGCCGTCTTCAACGCCTGACCGACCGGCGCGCCGGTCCCGCAGGTGATCACGACAGGGATCGACGAGTGCGGGCCGGCGACCGGGGGCGGGACGACGTGGCCGCCGGCCGCAACACGGCCGCAATTCACCGTGCGTGGTCGCGCGGCGGCCTGGACTGCTGTACGGGCTCGCACATCGCGTGTTCACCACCACCTGGGAGGCCGGCAGCCGCGGCTGAACGGCCGTGGGTAAGGACGTGGGCGCACGGGAATCGAGCCTGAGGGTCAGGACGCCGCCGACGCGAGCAACGTCATTCCGCACGACACGGTCCCATTTCCGTCACCGTCACGAGGAATTCGCACAATGCCGTGCCGGCGCCGGCGCGCAGGGGCAAGGCGGCCGCCCCTCATGGCACCTGGCCCGTTCCCGGGCCTGAGCGCCGGTGGCCGGCGGGGTCCGGCCCAGCGGGCTTCGCTGTCAGGGATAGGTGATCGTGGCGGTGGCGAGGGTGCCGAAGTCGTGGATGACCGTCTCCCCAGTGCGGTCAGGCCGAGGGCACGATCTCGGCGCACGCCTGGACCTGTCATCCGCCCTGGCCTACGGCGCCTGTGCTGCATCTTCCTGGCCGGGCACCCTGCACGGGGTGCCCGCAAGAACCGCAAGCCTGGGCCCGCCCGTCTGCGCTGCTCACCTCACCGTCGAGACGTCGACTGACAGCTGCGGCCTGCCGCCCCCACGCGAGCGCGCCACCAGGGTGCCGGCTCGGCCGAGCAGGTCGGTGACCATGAGGCCTTCGCCTCCCGAGGAGAGCGAATGCCAGCCGAGGAGGCTGTTCTCCGTGTGCCAGGAGACGAAGGCTTCGGGGTCGAACGGCAACCGGGCGGCCGGGGCGCCGTCCGTGGTCCGCCAGACGCAGGTCCAGCCGGGCGGCTTGGGGCAGCGGGTGGCGAAGGAGCGGCCCGCGGGCGACGCCCAGTTCTGCGCGTCGAGGAGCCGTCCCACATTCTTGAAGCGGTGCCGCAGCCGACCGTGCAGATCGAAGAAGGCGACGTCACGATGGTCCTCGTCGTCGGCATCCGCCGGCCCGGCCTGCACCGCCACGGTTGCGGCGTCGCCTCCCCAGCGGAATGCGCCGGAATACCCATCGCCTTTCTCGACCGGGACGAAGCGCGGCTTCATCGTCCTGAGGTCGACGATGACGAAACCGATGATCGTGCCCGCCTTGCTGGCGGTCAGGAGCAGTTGCCGCCCGTCGGGCGACCAGACGGGATAGGCCACGCCTCGGGGCGCTTGGACCGTCCCGATCCGGCGGACGGTGCGCGTCGCCGTGTCAAGAAGTGTGACGGGGTCCCGCCCCCGCGAGAGGTAGGCGTCCTCGGTCTTGGCCGCCCATGCGCCGTCCGGGGAGAGGGCCTCCATGACGTGACCGAGCCGTACGTACGCCGTCTGCCGCCACACGTACGGACGGCCGTCCTGCAGATATGCGGTGACCAGGGGCGGGAGCCGGCCCGTCCGCGCCACCGTCACCTGTGTGTCAGGCAGGCGGACCAGATCGGTCTCCTGCGGGCGTACGGGACGAGGCGTGCCCGCCACCGGGCTGTCCGCGGCCGCGTAGCCGGCGGCGACGTTCCGGGCGAACTCCGCCAGCTCACCCCGTGACGTCAGCCCGTCCGACGAGACGGAGGCGACGATCGGCCCGACGCGGAACGTGATGACGTTCGGAGGGCTGGCGTCCGCCACCGCTTGGTCCCCGACGCCTTCGAGAGGGCGGTAGGCGTAGACGTCCTCGAACATGTCGATCATGTCGGCCGCCTCCTCCGGCTCGCGGGTGACCCAGAGGACGCGAGCGCTCCATCGCAGGCCGTCCGGCCGGGTGTAGCGGCAGGCGATCGGCTTGGGCAGGGCGAAGCCCGCCAGGAGGAACTGGGGCGATCCGGGAGGGAACGATCCGCGCGGACGGAACGCGCACGCGTCCGGCCAGCGCGCGAGGTCCTCGCCGTCGAACAGGGGCGAGCCGCCGCTCCACGGGACACGGCGCAGGGCCGCCACGCGTACGGCGCCCGTCTGGCCCGCGCCGCGCATGGTGGTTCCCGTGTACATCCGCTGACCGGCGGCCATGATCAAGGATGCGGTGAAGGGGACGCTGTACGACGTCGTCCGGCCGGTGCCGGCGTCGATCACGTCGATGACCGGGAACCCGCCGGGGCCGTAGGCGCGAACGGCGACGCCGCCGTCGAGCCATTGACCGTACGGCGGCGCCGGCCGCACCTGCCACACCGGCTTGCCGTCCGGCCAGGACGTCGCCTGCAAGATGTCGTCCCCGCCGCTGTGGTACGTCGTCAGCAGCAGGCTGCCCGCCCGGGCCATCGCGCACTGCGGCCAGCACTGCTCGTGGCTGAGCACGGCGCGGCCGGAGTCGTCGTACAGTGTCATGCCTTCCCCGTCGAGGACGGCGATCACGCCGTCGGCCGCCTGAAACCTCGGCGTCCGTCCCGCGGCAAGCCGGATCGATGTGAGCATTCGCCCGGTGGCGATGTCCAGCAGGAGCAGGCGGGACGTCCGGCCGCAGGCGAGCAGGACGACCGCGTCGGCGGCGCGGGCGGCGGTGCCCGCGACGGCGCATCCCCGGGGCGGGCGGTAGCTCCACAGGTCGCGGCCGGCGCCGGTGGAGATGCCGCCCAGGGTGCTCCGGCCCGCGTCCCAGGCGAGGAACGCCGCTGCGTGCTCCCGGCCGGCAGCGGATCGCCGCCAGCCGGGAGGCAGGGACAGGCCGTCCCGCTGCCAGAGCTGCTCGCCGGTGCCGGCGGAGAGAGCCACCAGCCGGTGCTCATCTCCTCTCCGCGGCCGGGGCCGACGCTGGTCGAGCAGGACGTTTCCGCCGGCCACGTCCCAGCCCACGCCGGTCTCGCCGGCGCGCCGATGCCGCCAGTCCGTTCGTCCGTCGGCGACGCCGAGCGCGAGCACCTCCTGCGAGGTGTGGACGAGCAGGTGGCGGGCGGTCAGGGCGAAGGCGTAGTCACCGCGCGGAGTGGGCACGTCGGCGTGCCAGAGCAGCGTGAGCCGCGTGCTCGTCCGGGCCGCGGCCGGTTGGCTGGAAGGGAGCGTCAGCAGCCCCAAGAGCAGGACGGCGATCAGGGCGGGGGTTCGAAGCACTTCTTGTTCCTCGCGGTGATCCGGTAGCCGACGCCGAGATAGCTCGGGTCGTTCCACACGGTGGCGTACTTCTCTGCGGGTCCGCTCAACCTGAAGGGCTCTCCATCGGGTGCGCGAAAGAACATGCTCCTCACACCGTCACCGGCCTTTTGTGTGTAGACGACCTCGATGTCCCACTCGTGCCAGCGGTGGCGGGCCCGCGAGGTGAACGAGATCGTCGCTCGTTCGCCGAAGGCCAGATCGATGCTCTTCGGCAGGAACCGGGAGCCTCCGCCGGAGGGTCGCTGCTCGTCGAGGTCGGCCTTCACCTCGAACTCGCCCGCGTCCCCTTGCGCGGGGACGGTGAGGCACGTGCCCGCGGGCGGCGGACCCGATCTCAGCACGCGGGGCCGGACATCGATGATCCTGATGGGCGCGTTCCGCCGCCCCTCCAGCACGAGCACCACATCCATGCTGTTCAGGCGGGCCGCGCGATGCCGCGACATGAGCCGCGCGAACTCGTCGTCGCTCGGCTCTCTGAGCAGGATCGACTGCTCGTCGGCGGTCAGTTCGCCGGGCAGCGCCAAGGAGTCGCCCACGTTGATCCGCGTCGTCGCCGTGCCGTCCAGGACCGGGGTACCGGACAGGTCCTGGGCCGCGTCCGTCAAGGTGGGCCAGGCGCTCACGGCGATCGCGCCGAGGACCACCAGGATCCCGGCCGCGAGCAGTCGTGGCGCCGAGGGCCTGCGAAGCGGCCGGGGAACGATCGTCACGTCACGAGCGGTGGTGATCTGGATGTTGTCGCCGCCCACCACCGAGTCACGCAGCACCGGCGCGGCAGCGGATTGCCGCGGCTCCGCGCTCGGCTCGGGGCTCATGTCAGACCCCGAAGGACGCTCGCGACGCGGGACGCGAGCCGAACGGCCACCGCCTGATCGCCGGCGCCGTCCATGCGGATCAATGTGCCGCCGACGCGCAGGATCACCATGTCCGTCATCGCCCGGTCGACGTACATGCGGTTGCCACTGTCGTCGGTCACTCGTTTCGTGTTGCCGAGTCTCGCTCTACGTGCCTGAAGCACCGTCTCCGCTTCGTCAGGCGTCCTGCTCACCCAGAGGACGTTGAGCGTGATCACCGGACGCCCGGCACTGGCGGGAAGCACGGGAATCAGATCGCAGCGAGTGGGGGTGGCCAGGGCGAGCTCGGGTGGCGCCGGACGGGCGACGAACCGATACCGGGCCCCGGCGAACAAGGCCGGCAGGGCGGCCGGCGGGACGAGCGCGCAGGCGTCGGGCCAGCGTTCCCGGGCGACGCCGTCCCGCACGGCGGCGCCGGAGTCGGCGGGAGACGTCGGGGACGTCCGATAGGCGATCAGCGTGGTACCGGCCTCACGTCCCACGTCATTGACGATCATGATGTGCTCGCCGAGTCCGACAACCTCCTGGAAGCTCGGGAACCCTGTGATGGGCGTCTGCCTGCCGGTCACCGGGTCGATCATCACCACGACGGTGCCCAGCAGGTCGGGGGCGAGCGGTCGCACGCCGTAAAGACGTCCGCCGACCGCCATGACGCCCTCCAGGGCGCCTGCCGCGCCCGTCAGCCGCGTGACGTGACCGTTGAGACGGTTCACGACCTCCGTCACCGCGGCATAGGAGTCGCTGACTCCGCTCGGCCGGACGATCAGCAGGCCTGCTGCGGTGGCCGCGAGCTGACAGGCGCAAGCCATGTCGCCCACGTGCTCGAACAGCGGGCGGCCGCCGGCGTCGTACACGGTGAGGGCGGCGTCGCTCTCCAGGCCGACCACTCCGCCGTCCACCGTGACCAGCGGGTTCCCCAAGGGAAACACCTCGCGCTCCCACATGAGGCGGCCCGATCCGGGGTCCAGCACCTCGATCCGGGTACGCCGGCCGCAGGTCATCAGCAGGGCGACGGTCCACTCGTCCGCGTCTCCGGACACACCGGTGCAGCCGGCCGGCACGGCGTACTCCCAGCGCCGGCGCCCGTCCATGGCGCCGAGGGCCCGGACCACGCCGAGACCGGGCAGGTGGATCAGCACCCGTCCCCTGCCCACGCCGAGGTAGTTGAGATAGGGCCTGGGCACGTCGATACCGCGGTGTCCGGACGTGATGTTCCACAGGATCGCGCCGGTGCGACCGTGAAAGGCGAGCAGGTCGTCGCCGCGCGGATCGTCCTCATCATCCACGCCTTCGTGTGGGGCGACGGCCACGACGTAGTCGCCGGTCGCCTCCAGCCGGTCCTCCGGAGGCGCGTAACCCTCGACCTCGGACGCGTCGAACGTCCACAGGACGCGGCCCGTCGTCGCGTCCCGGCCCTCGATCTGGTCGCCGTGCGTCAGGACCAGCGACGTGCCGAGGAAGACGGAGTCCGACCATCCGTCGCGGAAGTCGGTACGCCATAACTCGCTGCGGACACCCGCAGGGAAGGGCGGGCCGACGCCTCGCCCGGAGAGACCGGGCACGGGCGGCGACGGAGCGAGGAGTGCGAGGCAGGCCACGCACAACAAGGCGTGCCACAGCCACGACTCACGCAAACGCCACCGCGCCGGCATGATGTATATGTGGGAGCGAAGGCGTCCGGATAAACGTCCGGGCCGCTCATTCATCCGACTAATGCCGGCGGATGTCGACGTCCCGCGCCTGGCCTATCTGAATATTGTCGCCGGAGATCGAACTACCGGAGACGATCTGACTGCCGACGTTGGCGGCGATCGCCGCGGCGGGCGCCGTACGGAGCAATTCCGCGACGTCCCCGGCGAGACCCGGATCGGCGGCGAGCGCTTTTTTGAGCTGCCCTCGAAGGGCGGCGTGAAGGTCCTCGTCGTCCGGCGTCTCCACGACGTCCTGAACGGCGGATTCGATCCGTTCGCGACTTTCCTCGCGGCTGAGGAAACGCTGGAGCAAGCGCCGTCCCAGATTCACCGACTCGTCCGCCGCCAAATCCTGCGCCTTGGTCAGAACGGCGCCACCGTATGCGCCGACCGCCGCAGTTATGTAAGGCATAACCTGATTGGCCAGCGCGACGATGTCCATGCGCCCTCCCCATCTCTCTTCCACGAAGTCTAGGGCGGACCGCGGCGCCCGTCCCGGCCTTTGTTCCGTTCTCGGCTGACGTTGACGCGGCCGGGGACTGTCTGGACGAGTGCCGCGACGTCGTGATCGCCGAACAGGGGTAGGCGAACAGCTTCCGGGGCATACCGAGGTGCACCGTGAAGCCGTCGTCTTCCAGGGCGTGATCAGCCCTGAACACCGACGACGCGACGCCTGGTCATCGGTCACGTGCAAGGCATGGCGGTGCATCCGGATCGCGAGCAGCAAGCATTCGGCACCTTCGGGGTGTCCGCGGGGGCGAATGGACGGACCTCCGGACGCCGGCGATGCAGCCGATGGCCGGCCGGTACCCCTGGCTGTACCTGCCTTTGGGGCGTGTGCGGGAACGACGGGAAGGGGGCCCGGCTGGTGTGCTGATCAGTGTCAGTCGAACGCCGACCGAAGGAACACCGATATGGCCGTCAACAGCCCCCCGATCGCCGAGCACGACAGGAGCAGGACCGGGCTCCGGGGGTTCATTCACCACCGGCCCCTGATCTCTTTCTTCGTCCTGGCCAATCTGATGAGCTGGGTCGCGTGGTCGCCGTACATCCTGTCGCAGAACGGCCTGGGAATCCTGAGCTTCCGCTTTCCCTCGCTGCTCGGCACCACGCAGTTTCTCGGCGTGCTGCCCGGCGCCTATCTCGGCCCGATCTTCGCCGCCTACCTCGTGACGCGGGTCTCGGAGGGCAAGGAGGGGGTGCGGCGGTGGGTCGGGCGGATGACCAAGTGGCGGGTGAGCTGGGTCTGGTATCTGGTGACGGCGCTCGGTGTGCCTGCCGTCATCGTCGTCACCGGGCTGGCGATGACCGACGGGCGGGTCAGTGTGCCGCCTGTCGCGGTGCTGGTGGCGTACGTGCCGGGTCTGCTGCTGCAGATGGTCACCACCGGGCTGGCGGAGGAGCCGGGGTGGCGGGACTTCGCGCTGGCCCGGATGCAGCGCAGGCTCGGGGGGCTGGGTGCCACCGTCGTTCTCGGGCCGCTGTGGAGTCTCTGGCACCTGCCGCTGTTCCTGACCGAGTGGGGCGGGTGGCCGGATGTGACGTGGACGAGGGTCGGCGAGTTCGCCGCCTTCTGCTGCGCCTTCAGCGTGGTCGTCACCTGGGTCTTCAACCGGACCGGCCAGAGCCTGCCGCTGGTCATGCTCCTGCACGTCAGCGTGAACAACTTCATGTCGATCGCCTACTCCGACGTGTTCCCGACGCTGGCCACGCCCGCGCTGGCGTCCCGGGTCACGCTGCTCGCGGGCACCACGGCGGCGGTCCTGGTGCTGGTCGCCACGCGCGGCCGGCTGGGTTACCGCCCGCCGGCCGAACCCGACCCGCAGGGCCTATAGCCTGCTGTCCCTGTGCGGCGATGATCGGCGAACGGCCGTCGCGGCCGAGGAGGTGCGTGCCCCTGACGGCCGCTGCGGTCAAGGAGGTGCGGGCTCATGACGACCGTTGCGGTCAAGGAGGTGCGGGCTCATGACGGCCGGTGAGGGCCGGGCCCAGCGGCGTTCGCGGCTGCGGTGGCCGCGGCGGGCGGACGTGCTCGCCCGTGGCCGGGCGACCCTCGACGCGCTCGAGCACCTGGTCGCCGGCATGGGAACGGGCGTGCTGGCCCTGGTCGCGCTGGTGTCCGCGGCCCTCACCGCCGTGGCCTGCCTGGTCGGCGTGGGGCTGGCGCTGGTGCCGGCGGCGCTGCGCGCGGTGCGGGCGGTCGCCGACCGGGAGCGGGCCAGGATCGCGCGCTGGGACGGGGAGGAGTTCGTCCCCCCGCCCCCGCCGCCGTCGGGGGTCCGCGCCGCCCTCGCCGACGCGACGGTGCGGCGGGAGCTGGCCTGGGTGGTCGTGCACGCCTCCGCCGGGCTGGTCTTGGGCCTGGCCGCCCTCACGTTGCCCCTGCACGCGGTGCAGGACGTGACGTTCGCGTTGTGGTGGTGGCTGCTGCCCCCGGAGGATGCGGCGAGCGCGGCGTACGGGATGTGGGAGGTCAGGGACACGGCGGGCGCGGTCGCGGTCGCCGCGCTGGCCCCGGTGGAGATCGCGATCACCATGGTCCTCGCGCCGCGCATGGCGCGGCTGCAGGCGTGGGCGGGCCGGCGTCTCCTGCGCCCCGGCCCCGACGCCGACCTGAGCCTGCGCGTGGCGCAGCTCACCGCGACCCGGGCCGCCGTCCTCGACGCGCACGCCGCCGAGCTGCGCCGCATCGAACGCTCCCTGCACGACGGCACGCAGAACCGGCTCGTCGCGGTCAACGTGCTGCTCGGGGCGGCGCTGCGGGCCCTGGACCGCGATCCCGCCACCGCCAGGGCCACGCTGGAACGGGCGCAGGACGCCGCCGAGCAGGCACTGGGTGAGCTTCGTGGTGTGGTACGCACGATCCTGCCGCCCGTACTGGCCGACAAGAGCCTCGCCGACGCGCTCACCGGGCTGGCGGCGGACTGCCCGGTGCCGTGCCGGATCGACGCCGACCTGCCGGTCAGGGCCGCGGCCTCCGTCGAGGCCACCGCCTACTTCGTGGTGGCCGAAGCGCTGACCAACGTCGCCAGGCACAGCCGGGCCCGGCGCGCGGTCGTCACCGTACGGCGCCTCGATGACCAGCTGGTCCTCCGGGTCATGGACGACGGGCGGGGCGGGGCGCGGGAGAGCGGTTCCGGGCTCGCCGGCATCCGCCGGCGGGTCGAGGCGCACGACGGGTCGTTCACGCTGACCAGCCCCGCCGGCGGGCCGACCACCCTCGACGTGACGTTGCCGTGCGGCACGTGAAAGGACCGCCCCGACCGGCTGAAGGCGGCCGGCGCCTGAAGGGTCAGGTGCCTTCGAGGTAGCGCAGCACGGCGGCCACCCGCCGGTCGGTGCCGTCGGCGGGTGCGAGGTCGAGCTTGGCGAAGATGTTGCGGATGTGCTTGTGCACGGCGCCGTCGGTGACGAAGAGCCGCTCGGCGATGGCGGAGTTGCCGAGCCCTTCGGCCATGAGGGCCAGGACGTCGCGCTCGCGCGGGCTGAGCCGTTCGAGCCGGTTGTCGGGGCGGCTCCTGGTCAGGAGCTGCGCGACCACCTCGGGGTCGATGGCGGTGCCGCCATCGGCCACCCGGTGCAGCGCGGTCAGGAACTCCTCGACCCGGCCGACCCGCTCCTTGAGCAGGTAGCCGAGGCGGGCGCTGCCGCGCGCGAGCAGGTCGGTGGCGAACGCCTGCTCGACGTAGGCCGACAGGACGAGCACGGCCAGGCCGGGGCGGCGCCGCCGGGCCTCGACGGCGGCCACGATGCCCTCGTCGGTGTGGGTGGGCGGCATGCGGACGTCGACGATGGCGACGTCCGGCGCGTGCTCGTCGACGGCGTCGAGGAAGCCGGCCGCGTCGGAGGCGGTGGCCACCACGTCGAGGTCCTCGGCGCGCAGCAGCAGCGCCAGGCCCTCGCGCAGCAAGGGGTCGTCCTCGGCGATCACGATCCGCAAGCGGGGTTCACCTCTCTTGTGGCCGGGCCCGTCGTACGTTCCGGTCTCCGACCCTAGGCCAGGGCTCGGCGGGCCGGCGGGCGGGTGGCGAAAGAGTACAGCAGGCTGTACCTGCTAGGGGGTCCGGGCGAGCAGGACGGTCAGGGTGTCGGCGACCCGGAGGACGTCCTCGCCGGGCAGGTCCGCGGCCAGCGCCTCCAGCCTGCCGACGATCTCGGCGTGCACCCGCACGGCGAGGTCGAGTCCCTCGGGGGTCAGCTCGACCCGGCACGCGCGCCGGTCGGCGTCGTCGCGGACGCGGCGTACGAGCCCGCGCCGCTCGGCCCGGTCGACCAGCCCGGTCAGGCTCGGCTTCTCCAGGTGCAGGAGCCTGCTCAGGTCCGTCATGCCGATGCCGTCGCCGCTGGTCAGCACGCACAGCAGGTGCGCCTGCTGCGGGGTGATGTCGCGCTCGCGGCTGACGTCGGCGAAGACGTGCTGCACCAGATGCGACATCCGCACCAGGGTCGCCGCGAAGCCCAGCCCCGCCGGCGCGCCGGTCTCGCTCTTCATCCGCACCTCCCGCGGTCGAGTCTAGTTGCGAACAGTTCGTGCCACAAACTATCTTGTTAGCACTACGAACTGTTCGCGATACGAAGTATTCCCGTGAGGTGAACACCATGCCCGCTTCCCCCCGGCAGGTCGTGACGGCGCTCGTCACGACCGTCTTCGGCTACTCCCTGATGCAGACGGTCGTCGTCCCCGCGCTCGGCCTGCTCACCCGCGAGCTGCACACCACCCCGGCCTGGTCGGCCTGGATCCTCAGCGCGTTCCTGCTGTCCAGCGCGGTGCTGACCCCGCTGCTCGGGCGGCTCGGCGACCTGTACGGCAAGCGCCGCGTCATGATCGGCGTCCTCGCCGCGTACGCCGCCGGCATGGCCGGGGCCGCGCTCGCCCAGGACATCGCCCAGCTCATCGCCGCCCGCGTCGTGCAGGGCGCGGCCCTGGCGGTGGTGCCGCTGTCGATGGCGGTCCTGCGCGAGGCGCTGCCCCGGGAGCGGCTGGCCTCCGCGATGGGCCTGGTGTCCGGCATCGTCGGCGCGGGGGCCGGGGCGGGGCTCGTGGTCGGCGGGCTGCTCGCCGACCGGCTGTCGTGGCGCTACCTGTTCGTCCTCGGCGCGCTGCTGGCGCTGATCAGCCTGGTCATGGTCGCCCGATGGACGCCGCGCGGGGCGCGCGCCGCCGCCGGCGGGCTCGACGTGCCGGGCTCGCTGCTGCTCGCGCTCAGCCTGGTCGCGGTGCTGCTCGCCCTCACCCAGGGCCCCTCGTGGGGGTGGGGGTCGGCGCCGGTGCTCGGCCTGTTCGCGCTCGGGGCGCTGCTCGGCGCCGGGCTGCTCGCGCTGGAGCGGCGCAGGAGCGACGCGCTCATCGACGTCGCCGAGCTGGCCGACCGGCCGATGCTGGCCACGCATCTGGCCGCGCTGCTGTTCGGCGCCGGATCGTACTTCTTCTACGTGGCGATCCCGCTGTTCGCCCAGCAGCGGCCGGGCCCGGACGGGGCCGGGTTCGGCGCCTCCGTCACGGTCGCCGGGCTGCTGATGCTGCCGGGCATGCTGGCCATCATCCCGGCGGGCATGGCGGTCGGCCGGATCTCGCAGGCGCTCGGCTCCCGCTGGCCGCTGGCGGCCGGGTTCGTGGCGATGGCGGCGGGATCGGCGCTGATCGCCGTCATGCACGGCGCGTACTGGCACTATCTCGTGTTCTACGGGCTGGTCGGCGCGGGGTCGGGGCTCGTCATGGGGGCGCTGCCCAAGCTGATCGCCGACATCGTGCCGCCGGCCAGGACCGGCACCGCGAACGGGCTCAACAACATCGCCCGCACCGTCGGCGGCGTCGTCGGCAGCCAGCTCGCCGCCGCCGTGATCGCCTCCGGCGGCGCCGCCGCCGTGCCGGACTCCGCCTTCACCGCCCTGTTCTGGCTGGCGGGCGGCGTGGCGGTCCTCGGGGTCGCGATCTCGCCGTACGCCGTGCGCGCCCTCCGGACGGCGACCGCATGAGCGTCTTCAGCGAGCGCGAGCTGGCCTACCTGCGCGGCGAACGGCTGCTGGGGCGCCTGGCCACCGTGGGCATCGACGGCCTGCCGCACGTCGTACCCGTCGGCTGGTCCCTCGACGGGACCGGCACGCTCGTCGAGATCGGCGGGCGCAACCTCGCCCGCTCCAGGAAGTTTCGTGACATCGCACGGACCGGCCGGGCCGCGC
Organism: Nonomuraea composti; assembly: GCF_012034275.1. Classification (NCBI taxonomy): domain Bacteria; kingdom Bacillati; phylum Actinomycetota; class Actinomycetes; order Streptosporangiales; family Streptosporangiaceae; genus Nonomuraea; species Nonomuraea composti. Next base: position 44,490 of record NZ_JAATEP010000019.1, read on the forward strand.
TGGTCGTCGACGACGTGCTGCCGCCGTGGCGGCCGCGCGGCGTGGAGATCCGCGGCAGCGCCGAGGCGATCGACGGCGACCGGCCGCTGATCCTGCTGCGCCCGGCCCGGATCGTCAGCTGGGGCCTGCACAGCGGCGCCACCATCGAGGACACCTACCGCGCCCGGGCCGCGGGACGGCCCGTCGACCCCTGACGCCCACGGCCGGACCTGTCATCTGCGCTCGGCGCGAAAGCTGGACAGCTCAGCTTTCGTGCCGGGGCCCGACCGTGATCAGCGGGGTGAGATATCCGTCGGGAACGGTCTCCTCCACCGGCGCGCCCCCGGCCTCCACCCAGGCGTGCGCGGCGAACGGCGGCCGCATCCGCACCCCCGAGCACCACGTCGGCCACGACCCGCGCAGCCGGCACAGCACGGTGGTGGCCAGCGAGCGGGGCAGGCAGCCGTGCACGCCCAGGCAGGTCAGGCTCACCGCGAGCACCGCGTCCCTGGCGGCCTTGGCCTGCGCATATGTCGCGGGGCGCGCGCCGTACCGCAGCAGGCGGAGCACGGCCCGCAGCCGGTTCGGGGGGAGCAGGGCGAGCAGGAACGCCGCCGCCACCGCGACCCGGGCCGCCGCCCTGGCCCGCCACGGCACCCCCTGCGGGCGCTCCAGCGCGCTGGGCACGCTCACGGCGACACCAGCCCGGCCGTGCGCAGCTGGTCCACCAGCTCCAGGACGTCGGTCAGGGCGTCGTCCGGCCCGACGTCGAACGCGGTGGCCATGGCGGCGGCGGCCTGCTCGGCGGTGTCGCCGTCGAGCAGCCGCCGCACGGCCAGCGCGGCGGTGGGGTTGAGCTGCCAGAAGGCGCCGGTGCGCTGGTCGAGCAGCACGGTGCCGTAGTCGGTGTCGGCGGTGCACACCTCGGCGTGCAGGCGCAGGGTCATCGGCCGTCCTCCGATCCGTGGACCTCCAAGGTCATCAGCCGTCCTCCGATCCGTGGATTCAGGGTCATGAGCCGCCCTCCGTCTCGCGCGGGGGCTCCAGGGGCATGGGCCGTCCGGGGGACTCCAGGGTGCGCAGCCAGACCTCGCAGCCGATGGTCGAGTAGAGGACCGCGCCCCGCAGCTCGGGCGCGTCCGGATGCTCGCAGAGGTCCTTCAGCAGGGCGGGATCCACCAGCCCGAGCGCGGCCAGCCGGGAGTCCGACCAGAGCTCGCGCAGGTCGGCGGCGTGGCGGCGGAGCCCGTCGGCGGCGTCGAGCGAGGCCTCCGCCTTGCTGGTGCGCCGCAGGCACTCCTGCGGCACGACGCCGCGCATCGCCGTGGTGAGCAGGGGCTTGTAGCGCCAGGGGGTGACCCGGTCCTCCGGGCGTACGGACAGGCAGACCTCGATCACCCGGTCGTCGAGGAAGGGGTGCGACAGCGGCAGGCCGGCGCGGGCGCTCATGTGGTCCCACTGGCGGATGATCCGGCAGGAGTCGTGGATGGCGTGCAGGTCGGCGTGCCGGCCGCGATCGGGGGCGAGCGGCTCGGCGCCCGGAAGGCTCTCGGCGATCAGGCCGGCGGCCAGGCGGGCGGCGTCGGGCGTGATCCACGGGGCGAGCCGCGGCGGTGAGCCCCAGCCGAGCGCGTCGGTCACCGCCGGCGCGGCGGGGGCGCGCAGGTCGGGCAGGCAGCCGGCCAGCCAGCCCCGGTACGGGCGGCGGTCGGCGAGTGCCCGCACCATCGGCCCGTACGGCCAGTGGAACAGCGCGCGGAAACCGCGCAGCCGCTCGATCGCCAGCAGCGGCCTGGTGCGCAGCAGCCGGTGGTAGCTCGCCTCCGAGCACCAGGCGACGTGGTCGCCGCCGATGCCGGTCAGGTGCAGCCGGCTGCCGCGGGCGGCCAGGCGCGGCAGGTGGGCCAGCACCCGGGCGCGGTCCATGACGCCGATGGTGGGCTCGTCGAGGGGGTCGTCGACGGTCAGCAGGTCCTCGTAGACGAGCGGCGACTCCTCGGCGGGCCAGATCACGTGCTCGGCGCCCTCCAGGTGGGCGGCGGCGCGCCGGGCCCAGAGCAGGTCGTCGTCGGCGGGGTCGCGGCCGGGCCAGGTGGCGGCGACGACGCGGGCCTCCTGGCGGGCGGCGGCGAGGAAGCACAACGAGGTGGAGTCGAGGCCGCCGGACAGGTCGAGGCTGACCGTGCCGCCGCCCTCGGTGCGGACGCCGACGGCCGTGTCGAGGGCCTGCCGGATGTCGTCGGCGGCGCCGGCGAGCGGTCGCACCGGCTCGGGCGGAGCCCACCAGCGGCGGTGCCGGGCGGTCGTCCCGTCGGGTTCGACGGCCAGGCGGTGCCCCGGCGGCACGGCGCTCACGCCCTGCCAGAGCGGCCGGTGGATCAGGGGGTGCGGCACCGGCCAGAGCAGCCGCGTGGCCAGCGTACGGACGTCGAGCCCGGCCCCGGTGGCGGCGGCCAGGACGTCCGCGCGGTCGCAGGCGACGACCAGGCCGCCGACCCGCGCGTGGAACACCAGCCGCAGCCCCGACGCGGTGCCCTGCACGAGCGTGCGGCCGTCGATCGAGGCGGCCAGGTGGAAGCTGCCCGGCTGGGCGGCGGCCAGGCGGTCGAGCCGCGCCGGCTCCCGCAGCCGGGCCGCCTCCACCGCCAGCCGCTCGGCGCCGATCGGGCACCGGCCGAGCACGGCCAGCCCGGTGGTGCCCGCCGCCGCGACCGTCAGCTCCTCGTCGGACCAGTGCCCGACGAGCCAGGGCCGTCCGGAGGGGTGGGCGACGGTGCGGGCCGCCGGGGTGCGCAGCGCCGCCGCCACGGCGGGCCCGGCGTCGTGGTCGGGAATCACCACGAACCAGGACGCGCCGTGACGGGGCCAGCTCGGCGTGTGCCGAGCCACGTGTCGTCTGCCTCAGTTCTTGCTGAGGATCAGACGGTCGTTGCCGTGGCGGCTGAGGAGACCGGTGGCCTTGCGGAAGGTGCCGGCGGGGGTGAGCCGGGGCTTCTCGTAGCGCTGCATGGGCATTCCTCTCGTTGAGGGTTGATGCGCACACATTAACGGCAGTTGAAAATTCCGGCCGGGACGCCGATCAGCGCCATATTGCTACGAATTTTCGTGACGTCTCGTGGCATATTCGGTGGCGAAAAGAACGACAAATTACTGCGATTCGGAATCGTAACGTGGCGTGCGGCGACAGAAATATGACCTTCCCGCTTGACGATGTTCGCGCCGATGGCCACGATCGACAGGTGCCGGCATGCCGGGATATGACCGGGCGGCGAGCGGTCTCGTATGTGAGGAATGCACACAAGCGCGTGATGAATCGCACCTGTGCAGGGCGCGGGCCCGCTCCTATCGTCGGGGCATGTCGGTCGGACGTCTGCTCTCCATCCTCGCCGCGGCGCTGCTGCCGGTGTCCGTCCTGGTGCCGCCCGCGCAGGCGCGGGCCGCGGTGCCGTTCCGCGTCACCCTGGGCGGCTGCCCGGGCGCGATCACCGAAGGCACACTGGAATGGGCCGGCGAGGAGGTCGTGAAGGTCGAGGGGAATGCGGCGCAGTACACGCCGATCCCGTCGTGTACGCGGCAGTCGGGATTCCACTCGGTCGCCTTCCGCGCCTACAACGGCGGCACGCAGACCGCCCAGCAGTCCTTCTACGTGCCCCCCGACAGGCCCGGCCTGTCCCTGGAACTGACGGCCCCGCAAGGCACGCCCATCGATGCGGTGACGGTGCAGATCTGCGAGTTCCGCATCGGGCCGCCCGGATCGATGCCCCCGCTCAGCATCTTGTGTCTGGCGCCCGTTCGTTATCAAGCGCCGGCGTGAAGCCGTTCGCGCCGCCGTCCGGGCTCAGCGCTCGCACATCGTGGCGGTGAAGGCGCGGGCGCCCGCGGGCCGGCCTTCCTGCTCGACCCGCACCGGCCGGGTCATCATCTCGCCCAGCGGAGCGTCGCGCCAGAACCGGTTGAGGTCCTCTGGCATGGAGACCAGACCGCCGCTGGGGCCGAACGCGTAGGGGGGAAGCCGGTCGGCCAGGTCCACCTCACCACCCTGCGGGCACGATCATGCCGAGGACCAGGTGGTCGGTGTCGGCGTAGGCGAAGGAGCCCGTGCCGTGGGCTTGGGGGCCGGCGCCACTCGCAGGAGGTCCGGAAAGGGCTCCTTCCACTCGGTCGCGTCGAGGAATTCGGGCGGGCCGCTGGTCTGCCGGCGCATCAGCATCCGGACGGTGATCTTCCGCCCGTCGATCCCGGCGCCGTCGCCGGTGCCGCGCAGCACCCTGGTCAGGTAACGCTCATCGGCTTCCCGCTCCCCCGCCGGGCGGCACCCGAGCGCCGGGTCACGCTCGCCCCGCTCGGATCGCGTACCTGGCTCAACGCGCCCGCCATGCCGTCCGTGGTGGTGAGCAGATCAAGGCCGGACTGCGGTGAGGCAGGCGCGGTGGCGGCGTGGGCGCGGACCACAAGGGCGAGGAGCTAATAAATCCCCTTACATCAGGTAGGAAAAATAGGTATGCTTCCGTGCATGAACCGAACGCTGGACTCCGGAGTCCGCGATCGGCCGCCCGCGTCGCGGCCGCGGGGCGGGGTTCGGCGTCGGCGGCGAGCAGCCGCTGAGCCTGGCGCGCGGCAAGAACCCCGACGACCGGTCCGGAGCCGGGTCCGCTGAGCCGCCGGAGAGGATGTCATGACGCAGTTGACCGTGTTCGACCTCGACGGGACGCTCGTCGACACACCCCGCGCGATCGTCGAGACCTTCACCGCGGCGTTCGGCGCTCTGGGCGTGGCCGCGCCGCCGCCGGCGGTCATCCGGGCCACGATCGGGCTGCCGCTCGAACGGGCCTTCGGCGACCTGCTGGCCGTGGACGCCGAGCTGGCCGGCCAAGGGGTGCGGCACTACCAGCGGCTGTTCAAGGAGATCGTCCTGCCGCGCGCCCCCGAGCTGACCTTCCCCGGCGTGGTCGAGGGGCTGGACGAGCTGCGCGCCCGGGGCGGCCTGCTCGCCGTAGCGACCAGCAAGGTCCACGCCAGCGCCGACGCGCTGCTGCGGGCGGCCGGGCTGCGGGACCGGTTCGCGCTCGTGGTGGGCGCGGACCAGGTCAGCAGGCCCAAGCCCGATCCGGAATCGGGGCTGCTGGTCCTGCGCACGCTCGGCGTGGCGGCGCGGCACGCGGTGATGGTGGGCGACACCGCGCACGACATCCACATGGCGGGGGCGGCGGGCATGCGCTCGATCGCCGTCACGTACGGGGTGCACGGTGCCGACGAGCTGGCCCTCGCCGGGCCCACCTGGGTCGCCGACACGTTCGCCGAGGTCGTCGCCCTGCTGCTGAGCCGGGAACCGGCATCCCACGCGCAGCCCGCGCACAGAGCGGAGCCGGCGCCTCGTGCGGAGCCGGCGCCTGATGCGGAGCCGGCGCGCGATGCCGAGCCGGCATCCCGTGCGGAGCCGGTGCGCGGTGCGGAGCCGGTGTGGTGAGCGGGCGGGCGGTCGACTGGGCGCTCGCGATCGCCGGCGGCGTGCTGCTCACGCTGATGACGCAGGCCAACGCCGTGCTCGCCGGCCACACCGGCCCCCTGTACGCCTCCTGGGCCGCGCACGGGCTCGGCGCCGTCGTGGCGTCCGTGCTGGTGCTGGCCCTCGCCCGCCGCGCATCCGCCACCGCCCCCGCCCCCGCCCCCGCAGAGAGCGAGGGCCGGGCGCCGCTCTGGTACTACCTGGGCGGCATCCCGGGCGCCCTCGTCGTCGTCCTGTCGGCGATCGCCGTCAACAGCGAGCTCGCCCTGGCCGGCACCATCGCGCTGATGCTCACCGGCCAGATCCTGTTCGGCACGCTCTCCGACCACCTGGGCCTGCTCCACACCCCCAGGCGCCGGATCACGCCCATGGACCTGGCGGTGGCCGGCTGCGTGCTGGCCGGGAGCGTCCTCATCGTCGTCGGCGGAGCGTGAGCCGTGCTCTTCTTCGTCGTCCTGGCGCTGCTCAACGGCGTCCTCATCGGCACCAGCCGCACGGTCAACGGCCGGCTCAGCACCAGGAAGGGCGCGTTCCGCGCGTCGGTGTGGAACCACGTGGTCGGCTTCGTCTTCCTGAGCGTGGTGCTGCTCGTCCTGCGCGCCTGGCCGGACGTCACGGACGCGCCCGTCGCCGCCTACGCGGGCGGGGTGTTCGGCGCCCTGTTCGTCGCGGTCAACAGCTACGTCTTCCCCAGGCTCGGGGCCATGAGCGCCTCCGTGCTGGTGATCAGCGGCCAGGTGCTGTCGGCCGTGGTCATCGACTGTGTCCAGCACCGCGCGTTGCCGGCGCCGATCCGGCTGGCCGGCGTGGTGCTCGTGCTCCTGGGGCTCGGCCTGCCCCGCCTGTCCGCCCGTCTCCGGCAAAGGGAGATCCACCCGTGCCCGACCGAGAAGAAGTGATCGACGCCCTCCTCGACGACCGTACCTACCACATCGAGTTCAACGGCCACCTCACCAACCATGCCAAGCACGCCGTCGTGGCCCTGGCCGGGCTGGGCGTGCCGGCCGCCGACATCAAGGCGTACTACGACGCGTACGCGAAGCTGACCTCGTACGGCTTCGGCCTGGAAGCGCCCAAGCCGGACCGGCACCTCATCACCGAGCGGAACTGGCGCGAGCACCTGGGACAGCGCACCAGCTTCTGGTCGTACTGCGACTTCTTCGACCGGCGCGAGCGGGAGCTCGGCCTGGCGGAGGTCCTGCGCCGGTACGTGCCCGAGCTGCTGCCCGGCTGGACCGGCTCGTTCACGCACGCCACCATCCACCTCGGCTGGGCGCTCGACGCCGGCCACCGGTGGATGGCCATCGAGGGGCTGGCCTACCTGGCCTTCTCGTACTCGACCTGCCATCCGGAGCGGGCCCGGCCGCCGCGCGAGGACGGCGCGCCCGTCGACTCGCTGCTGCGCCTGGCCGGGGCGTGGGACGAGCACCGCGACGAGCTCACCCACTGGGTCGCCGGCCTGCTCGCCGACACCTCCCCCGTCGAGGACGGCCGCATCCACCCGGAGCTGCTCCGCTCCGGCCTGCAGTTCCGCATCGCCCGCACGCTCAGCGAGGGCCACCCCCTCTTCTACGACACGCCCGCCTGGACGCGGGACGACCACTGGGAGCCGCTGTACTACGCGGTCACCCTGCTCTACCTGGCGCGTCCCGGCGACTTCGTGCTCCTGCACCTGATCACCTCGCTGTACGCGGTGGAGCGGATCGCCGAGCACCTGCCGGCCGAGCAGCGGCGGCAGGCCGCCGTCTGCTTCTGGATCGGCCTGCTCGGCACCGTCTTCTCCGGCGCCGACTTCCCCCACCGCGCCAAGCTCGCCGCCCTGCACCGCATCTTCTCCGGAGCCGTGGACGAGGACGCCCGCGACTGGGACACGATCGTCGGCCGGGCCGTCCTGGAGGAAGAGGAGCACAACCCCAAGCTCGTGTACGTGCTGCGCCGCGTGTGGGAGCGCGCCGGCCGTCGCTCCGTCTACCGGGTCGCCGCCGGCCAGTTCACCGCCACGCCCGAGCTGCCGCCCTCGTTCGACGAGCCGCCCACCGCCTGACGGGACCACCATGCCTGCCCAGCACAACCTTCACCTGCTCCCCCAGACCCGCCAGCTCCGCGCCCTGCACACGGTCGTCCGCGACCGGCACGCCGCGCTCGACACCTTCGTCCTGCACTCCCGCCGCATCATCCGCCTCCTGCTGGAGGCCGGGCTCGACCAGCTCCCCTTCACCGAGCACCACGTGACCACGCCGGTGGGCGCCACCTATCGGGGGCTGCGGCCCACCGCCGACGTCTGCGCCGTGGCCGTCGTCAGGGCCGGGGAGAGCATGGAGGCCGAGTTACGCGACATCCATCCCGGCATCCGCATCGGCAAGATCCTCATCCAGCGGGACAAGCAGACCAAGCTGCCGCACCTGTACTACTCGCACCTGCCGCCCGGCATCGCCGGCAGCCACGTCCTCCTCCTGGAGCCGATGCTGGCCACCGGCGGCTCCGCCAACGCCGCCATCGACGTGCTGCTCAAGGCCGGCGTGCGGGAGGAGCACATCGTCCTGATCGACTTCATCGCCGCGCCCGAGGGCATCCGCGCCGTCACCGAGGCGCACCCGCACGTCAAGATCGTCGTCTCCTCGATCGAGGAGCGGCTGAACGACGACGCCTTCATGATCCCGGGCATCGGGGACTTCGGCGACCGCTACTTCGGCACCACTTCGGCCACCGCCGCCCCTTCCGGCACCGCTCACCCCTCTGGCACCACCGATTCTCCCCGCACCACTGATCACACCCGCACCACTTTCTGCACCACCGATCCAGGAGCATGATGATCACCGTTCCTTCCGCCCGGCCGCCCGGTACCCGCACGCGCGTCGGCGTCGGAGCCTGCCTGCCCGACCTCCTGCTCCAGCAGGCCGAGAACCGGCCCGACGCGGTAGCGGTCACCGGAGCCGGCGGCAGCCTCACCTTCCGCGAGCTCGTCCACGACGCCGGCCGGCTGGCGGCCCGCCTCCAGCGGCTGTCCGCCGGCCCGGACGACTGCGTCGGCCTGTACGCCGATCCCTCGGCCGACCTGATCACCGGCGTCTGGGGGATCCTCATGGCGGGGGCCGCGTACCTGCCGCTGTCCCCCGACTATCCGCCCGACCGGATCCGCTTCATGATCGAGGACAGCCGGGCCGCCGTCGTCGTCACCCAGCCCCATCTCGTACGTGAGGTGTCGGAGCTGGCACCACCGGGCACGCGGATCGTCACCCTGGCCGAGGAGCCGCGCCTCGAAGCGACCGGAGAGCGGCGCCCCGGCGAGGCGGCCTGGGGGCCGGGCTCGCTCGCCTACGTCATCTACACCTCCGGCAGCACGGGACGTCCCAAGGGGGTGCTGATCGAGCACCACAGCATCGCCTCCCAGCTTCGCTGGATGCACACCTGCGGCCACATCGGCCCGCACACCGCGGTGCTGCAGAAGACGCCCGCCAGCTTCGACGCCGCCCAGTGGGAGATCCTGGCGCCCGCGTTCGGCAGCCGGGTCGTCACGGCGCCGGCGGGCGGCCATCGCGACCCGGACGCCCTCATCGACGCCATGGCCGCCCACGAGGTCACCACCCTGCAGTGCGTGCCCACGCTGCTCGAAGCGCTCGTGGACACGGGGCGGCTGGCCCGCTGCGCCGCGCTGACCCGCGTCTTCTCCGGCGGGGAGGCCCTGACCAAGCGGCTGGCCAGGGCCGTGTTCGCGGCGCTGCCGGGCGCGTCGCTGATCAACCTGTACGGGCCCACGGAGTGCACGATCAACGCCACCGCGCACGTCGTCGACCCCTGGCAGGCCGCCGACGGGGCCGGGACGCTGCCGATCGGCGTGCCGGTGGACAACACCCACTGCTTCGTCCTGGACGCCAACCTGGCCCCCGTGGACATCGGCGAGACCGGCGAGCTGTACATCGGCGGCGCCCAGCTCGCCCGGGGCTACCTGAACCGGCCCGAGCAGACCCGCGAGCGGTTCGTCCCCTCGCCGTTCGTCCCGACGCAGCGGCTCTACCGCACCGGCGACCTGGCGTACTGGAACCCCGACGGCACCCTCCAGTTCGCCGGCCGCGCCGACGACCAGGTCAAGTTACGCGGCCACCGGATCGAGCCGGGCGAGGTGGCGCTGGCCGCCGAACGGCACGCCTGGGTGCGGCGGGCCGCGGCGGTCGTCGTCACCGACGAGCGGACCCGCGCCCCGCAGCTCGTCGTGTGCGCGGAGCTGGACCCCCGCGAGGCCGCCCTCATGGACCAGAGCCACCACGCGGCCCATCACCGCTCCAAGGCCGACCGCCTGCAAGTGCGCGCCCAGCTCGCCGGCGCGGGTCTCAGACCGGACCTGTCCGGCCGCCCGGCGGTGCCGCTGCCGCACCGCGACGAGCCCGCCGAGCTGCGGCGCGCGGTCTTCGCCCGCAAGACCTACCGGTTCTACGAGGGCGGACCGGTCACCGACGCGGACCTCCTGGCCCTGCTCGGCCCCGCGCCCGGCGGGACGAACGTCCGCCGCTCCGGCCCTCTCGGGCTCGACGAGCTCGGGCGGATCCTGCGCTGGTTCGGCCAGTTCCGCAGCGAGCAGCGGCTGCTGCCCAAGTACGCCTACGCCTCGCCCGGCGCCCTGTACGCGACCCAGCTCTACGTGGAGGCCGCCGGCGTGACCGGCCTGGCACCGGGCCTGTACTACTACCATCCCGCGGACCACGCCCTGGTCCACGTCGGCGCGGCCCGGCTGCCCGAGGACGGCGGCCTGCGGGTGCACCTGTCCGGCAGGCGGGCGGCGATCGAGCCGATCTACCGGGAGAACCTGCACGAGGTCCTGGAGTTCGAGGCCGGTCACATGGTGGGCGTCTTCGAGGACGTGCTGCCCGCGTACGGGCTGGACATCCGCCCGCTGGACCGGATCGCCTCGGTACGGGAACGGCTCGGCGTCGAGCCGCACGACCACTACGTCGGCACGTTCGAGATCGGCCCCCACGACGGCTCGCCGCGCGCCGGCGGCGTCGAGGTCTTCGTCCAGGCGCATCCCGGCCGCGTGCGCGGCCTGCCGGCGGGCTGGTACCGGCACCGCGACGGCACGCTGGAGCGCGTCTCCGACCAGGTCGTGCAACGCCGGCACGTGGTGGCGATCAACCAGCAGGTGTACGACCGCGCCGCCTTCGGCCTCGCCCTGCTGGCCAGGGACACGCGGCCGTGGCTGGCGTACGTGGTGCTGGGCGCCCGCCTGCACCACCTGCAGCGCAACGCCCTGGGCCTCGGCCTGATGTCGTCGGGCTACAGCTCGAAGAGCGGCCACCCCATGCCCGCGGCCCGGCGCGTGGCGGACATCCTCACGGACGCGAGTACGGGATCAGGGTCGCAGGCGATGTACTTCGTGCTGGGCGGGCGGGTCAGCGCCGAGCAGATCGCCGGTGAGGACATGCGTGAGGACGCCGTGCACATGAAGGGCCCCGCCGAGCTGATCAAGGACGGGCTGTCCCGCCTGCTGCCGGACTACATGCTGCCCAACCGGGTCCTGATCGTGGACACGCTGCCGTTGACGGCGAACGGCAAGGTGGACGCCGCCGCGCTGCGCGCCCTGGCCGCGCCGCGCCCGGCCGCCCCGCACGTGCCACCCGCGACCGCGACCGAGCGGTGGCTGGCCGAGGAGTGGGGCCGGGTGCTGAAGTACGAGGACGTGTCGGCGACGGACGACTTCTTCGCCTGCGGCGGCAACTCGCTGACCGCGGTGGCGCTGATCAACCGGATCAACCGCGAGTTCGGCACAAGCCTGCCCTTCCAGGCGTTGTTCGAGTCGCCCAGGCTGAGGGAGCTGGCGGCCCGCGTGGACGCCGGGCAGGCGGCGCCGTCCTCCCGGCTGGTGCCCCTAGGGCATGCCGAGGACGGCTCGCCGGCGTCCCACGGGCGCGTGGCGCAGGGGCCGCCGGTGTTCTGCTGGCCCGGGCTCGGTGGTTATCCGATGAACCTGCGCGCGCTGGCCCGCCACGCCGCCCCCGGCCGCCCGTTCCACGGTGTCCAGGCGTACGGGCTGAACCCCGGCGAGGAGCCGTACCCGTCGATCCAGGAGATGGCCGCGGCGGACGTGGCCGAGATCAGGCGCGTGCGGCCTCGGGGGCCGTACACGCTGTGGGGGTACTCGTTCGGCGCGCGCGTCGCCTTCGAGGCGGCCAAGCAGCTCGAACGGGCCGGTGAGCGCGTGGACGAGGTCGTGCTGATCTGCCCCGGCAACCCGCGCGTGGCGGCCGGGAGCCGGGAGCGGGCGGCGTCCTACGCCGACCCCGCGTATGTGACGATCCTCTACTCCGTCTTCACCGGCACGGTCGCGGGCCCCGGCCTGGAGCGCTGCCTGGAGCAGGCCAGGGACGAGGAGAGCTTCGTCGCGTTCGTGCACGGCCTGCTGCCCGAGCTGGACCGGCCGCTGATCCGCCGGATCGCCCGGCTGGTGGCCAGGACCTACGCCTTCCCGTACCCGTTCGACGGGCTGGCCGCGCCCGTGACCGTCATCAGGGCCGCCGGCGACGAGCAGCCGCACATCGACGGGAAGGTGTTCGAGCTGGCCGCCGACCACTACGGCGCGCTCAGGGAGCCCGGCGTCGCGGAGCTCGCCCACACCATACGCACGAGCACGAACGCCACCCGCACGAGCACCAAGGAGTCGTGATGCCGCACGTCACCATCCAGCACTTCCCCCTCGACCTGGCCCCGGAGCGGAAGCGGCGCCTGGCCGACGCGCTGACCGCGCTGGTCGTGCAGGAGTTCGGCACCTACGAGGGAGCCGTGTCCATCGCGCTCGAACCGGTGGACCCCGGCGACTGGGCCGCCGCCGTGTACGAGCCGCGCATCGCCGGCCGCCCCGAACAGCTGATCAAGGCGCCGGAGTACCGCCGTTGAGCGGCATCCCGCTGGTGGTCGCGGAGGAGGTGGCGCAGGCGCTGGCCGAGGGCCGGGCGGTGGTCGCGCTGGAGTCGAACGTGATCACGCACGGCCTGCCGTACCCGGACAACGCCGCCACCGCCGTCGAGGTGGAGTCGGCGGTGCGGAAGGGCGGGGCGGTGCCGGCGACGATCGGGGTGGACGGCGGCCGGCTGCTGATCGGCATGGGCGAGGCGGACATCGAGCGGTTCGCCGCGACCCCCGGCATCCCGAAGGCCGGCAACCGGGACCTGCCGGTGGTGCTGGCGCGCGGCGGGCTCGGCGCCACCACCGTGGCCTCCTCGCTGGTGGCGGCCGAGCTGGCGGGCATCCCGTTCTTCGCCTCCGCGGGCATCGGCGGGGTGCACCGGGGCGCGCAGGCGACGATGGACGTCTCCGCCGACCTCATCCAGTTCACCCGTTCCCGGGTGGCGGTCGTCTGCGCCGGGGCGAAGAACATCCTCGATCTCGGGCTGACCCTGGAGTACCTGGAGACGCAGGGGGTGCCGCTGGTGTCGTACCGGTCTGACGACTTCCCCGCCTTCTACTGCGCCTCCAGCGGCCTGCGCAGCCCGCACCGGATCGACGATCCGGACGTCGTCGCCCGCGTCGTCGAGCACCACTGGGCGGCGGGCGGCCGCGGCGTCGTCGTCACCAGCCCGCCCCGCCCGGAGGACGCCGTGGACCCCGAGGTGGCCGAGAGCGCCGTGCGCGCGGCGCTGGCCGCCGCCGAGCGGGACGGCGTCAAAGGCAACGCGATCACGAAGTACCTCATGCGGGCCGTGGACGAGGCCACCGGCGGGCGGACCTCGCGGGCCAACATGGCGGTCCTCGTCAGCACGGCAGAAACCGGCGGCGTGCTCGCCGCCGCGCACGCCCGCCACCGATCCGCTCTCCGATAAGGACGTCTGACATGCCCGTGGAGTTTCTCGGCATCGCCTACACCAACAACGCCTCGGAGACCACGGCCCGTTCCGGGCTCTCCTTCGACAAGGACTACACGCTCAGGCTCGCCCGCGCCCACGAGGACCACGGCTGGGACCGGGTCCTGTTCGCCTACGGCTCGGACACGCCGGTCCCGACGCCGGCGGCGGGCTGGCTGGCGGCGAAGGTGGAGCGGCTGCAGATCCTGCTCGCGCACCGGCCGAACGTGTCCTACCCGACGTACGCGGCCCGCTCGTTCGCGACGCTGGACCACATCGGCGACGGGCGGCTGACCATCCATTTCATCACCGGCGGCAACGACCACGAGCAGCGGCGCGAGGGCGACACGCTGACCAAGGACCAGCGTTACAGCCGGACCAGGGAGTACATCCAGATCGTCAAGAAGGTGTGGACGCGCAGGGAGCCGTTCGACCACGAGGGCGAGCACTACCGCTTCCACGACTACGTCAGCGACATCTTCCCCGTGCAGGACCCGCACCCGGGCGTCTCCTTCGGCGGCTCCTCCCCCGCCGCGTACGCCGCCGGCGGCGCGGAGGCGGACATCTACTGCCTGTGGGGCGAGCCGCTGGCCGACACCGCCCAGCAGATCGAGTCGGTGTGGGCGGCGGCGCGCGCGGCCGGGCGGCGCGACCGGCCGCGCATCCAGGCGGCCTTCCGCCCGATCATCGCCCCGACGGAGGAACTGGCCTGGGAGAAGGCGCACCGCACGGTCGAGGCCATCCGGGTGCGGCGGGCGGTCAGGCAGCCGCCGCGCGGCCATGCGCCGGACGGGCCGGAGAACACCGGCGCGCAGCGGCTGATCGCCATCGCCTCCAGGGGCGAGCGCTTCGACCGGGCCCTGTGGACGCCGACGTCGGCCGCCACGGGCGGCGAGGGCAACTCCAACGCCCTGGTCGGCACCCCGGAGACGGTGGCGAAGGCGCTGCTCGACTACTACGACCTGGGCGTGGACATCATCTCCGCCCGCGGCTACGACCTGCTCGGCGACGCCGTCGACTTCGGCCGGCACGTCATCCCGATCGTCCGGGAGGAGGTGGCCAGGCGCGACCGGGAAGACGCCGAGCGCGGTCCGCACCTGCTGGAGAAGATCACCGCCGGGATCTGAGGTCCGGGCGCCCGCGCTCGGAGGCGTGGACGCCCGGCCCTCCAGGCGTCCACGCTTCGGCTCGGCGGCGCCGGCGGAGGTGGTGCCGTCCCCGAGGACTCAGCGTCGCGGCGCGCGTGACCCGCGTTCAGGACTGGCCGGGAAGGAGGGGCACGCGCAGGCGGGTGCGCAGGTGGCGGCGCAGGGCGCCGAAGCCGGGGCCGTGCGGGGGGCCGCGTCAGGGCCGCGCAGGCCGAGCGCGATGTTGCCGGCGACGCGTTTCCACGGCAGCAGCCGGTGCTCCTGGAACACCACGGCGGCGCGGCCGCCGGTGCGCACCTCGCCGTCCGCGCCGGAGTCGAGACCGGCCAGGACGCGCAGCAGCGTGCTCGTGCCGGAGCCGCCGGCGCCGGAGGGCGAGCATGCCCGCCACGCCCAGGAGCACCCGTGGGGTCATCGGTCGCGCCCGTGCGGCAGGTCCCAGCCGGCGGGCAGGCCCTCGGTCGTCTCGCGGAAGGCGGGCAGCCGGTACAGGTCGCGGGCGTAGGGCCACAGGTGCTCGAAGTCGCGCAGCTCCCGCTCGCTGATCAGATGTCCGCGGTTGTACGTGGCGTCGAAGCGGGCCGGCGTCACCCACAGCCGCACGTCGGCCTCGGTGACCGTGTCGCCGGGTGGACGACGCGGGCGAGCGGGTGTTCTTCACGCTGCCGCGCGACCGGGAGGGCCTGGAAGGCCGCCGTGGTCGGCTCCCCGGCCACGTGGCCGAGCGCCTGGACGGGCTGCCGCAGCAGGAGTTCGCGGGCAGGACCGTGGTGCCCGTCGTCACCGGCGGCGCGCAGGCGCACCGGCCGGCCGAGGAGCTGCGGCCCCGGCTGCGGGCACTGGCCGACGAGGTGAACGCGGCCCCGCTGCGCGCGGTGGCCTGACACCGTTCGCACATCCGGCCACGGCGTTGGCTAGCCGCCGGAAACGCACGGGACCGGCAGGGCGGGGAACGGGTTGTCGGGCAGGAGCAGGACGCGGCGTGCCCGGTCGGGCTGGCCGGCCGCGTCCAGGTGGAGCAGGGCCGACCCGATGCCCGCCGCGCCGACCATGTAGCCGGTGTCCGCGCTCACCTCGCCGGGCCGCACCCGGCGATACGCCTGGTACCAGCGGTAGCCGCGCCCGTCGTGGTCGTCGGCCCTGGCCACCAGGTCGGCGGCGAGCGTGCGGGCGAACTCCAGGCAGGAGGCCCGCCCGGTGACCGCCCACAGCCCCACGAACAGCTCCACCAGGCCGGCCGTGCCGCAGCACTGGCAGGCCGAGTTCCAGTAGCCGGGCGTGCGGCGGGGCGGGGCCGAGCTGTCGACCACGCCGTGCGCCAGCCGCTCCACCCAGTCCAGGTCTTCGAGGTCGCCGCTCACCCGGTGCAGCTCGTAGAACATCCTGGCCACCCCGGCGGCGCCCGAGCAGAACCCGGCGTAGTACAGCTCCCCGGAGCGCGGCACGTGGTGCGGGACCAGGGCGCGGCCGTCGCCCGTCACGCTCACCTCGCGGACGAAGGCGGCTCCGCTGCGGGCGGCGCGCAGGAAGCGTTCGTCGGCGGTCACCCCGTACAGGCGGGCCAGGAGGAAGGCGATGCCGGCCGAGCCGGTCAGGAAGCCGGGGGTGATCGCGTCGGAGGGCAGGCCGTCGAGGCCGCCGTGCCGGTGGCCGGGCACGGGCAGCCCGGCGATGCGCAGGCCGGCGCTGACGGCCGCGGCCTCGTACGCGGGCTCGCCGAAGCGGGCGGCGGCGCGCAGCAGGCCCAGCACGATGCCGCCGTCGCCGCGCTGGGCGGGGTCGAACGTCCAGCCGAAGCCGTCCACGCGGGTGTGCCCGCTCGCCACGATCAGGTCGGCGATCGCCGCCGCCTCCGCGTCGAGCCGGTCGTGGCCGAGCGCCCAGCCGGCCTCCATCAGCGCGATCATGGTGCCGGTCAGCCCGTGGTGCAGCGTCAGGTCGCTCTCCCGCCGCCAGGTGGCGGCCAGCCACCGGGCGCCGCGCCGCGCGTCCTCCAGGTACGCCTCCTGCCCGGTGGCGGCGGCCAGCTCCAGGAAGAACAGCACGATCCCGGCCGCTCCCGAGTACAGGGACCGGGGCCGCGGCGGCAGCGCCGACCTGCCGTGCCGGTCGGGGTTGGCCCGCCAGTGCGTGCCGTGCTCGTCGTCCACGGCGGCGGATCTGATCCAGCGCGCGGTCGAGATGGCGGCCGTCATCGGAGAGTGGGCACGAGCGCTCATGGGGCGGATCTCGTCCAAGCTCATGACGAGACTCTGGCACATCCAGGGGGAGATTGCAGGGTTTTCCGATTATTTCCATAGGTTTTGTTGGGAACCTTTGACCGGCAGGCGGGCGAGCGGGACGTGGTGCTGGCCCGCGTGCATGTCCCGGTCGCGCAGCGAGCCCTGGGCGAGGGGCCGCGGGAAGGAGATCTTCACGACGTTCAGCGACGGGATCCGGAAGATCTGGACCGTGCCCTCCTCGACCCGGTACAGCTCGGCGATCACCCGCTCGTTCAGGAACGACTCGTCCGCGGCGATGCGGTAGCCGGCCGCGTCGCGCATGAACAGCTCCATGGTGACCCAGAACGGGCCCGCGTTCTTGGAGCGCACCTCGTGCGCGAGGTCGGCCAGGGTGATCTCAGGCATCGGCGTGCTCCCCCATCTCGACGCGGAACAGGCTCGCCGGGTCGGCGCAGTCCACGACGTGGTTGAGCGCGAACTCGTACGCCGCGCCGCGCTCGACCTCGGCCGGCGAGAACGGGAACGCCAGGCTCGGCAGGTAGCCCATCGCCGGGGTCGGCAGGTGCAGCATCAGCGGGTTGGCGACCTTGGCGATCGCGGTGGCCGTCGCCTGGTCGGGCGCGTTGACCAGCAGCATCACGCCCACCTCCCGGGGCGGCCCGGTCTCGGGCTCCAGCTCGCCCAGCACCGCGTTGTGGCCGTAGAGGCGCAGGTCGAAGGCGTACTCGTCGTCCGCCAGCCCCAGGGTCTGGCGCACTCGCCGCCTGATCATCGTGCGCATCAGGTCCGCCCAGGCGTCGATGTCGGCGAGGATGAGGGGGTCGCGGATCGCGGTGAACGACAGGGTCTCGTAGCCGGTGACCCGGGCGCCCTCCAGCTTGATCGTGTACTGGCCGGCGGGGTGGAAGCGCGAGCCCTCGACGCGGACGATCCGGTCGTCGAGCGCCACGTAGCGCGCGTCCCGGACGTCGAGGGTGCCGGCGGGCTCGCGCATCTCGAACGGGTTCGCGCTCTCGTAGAGCATGTGGGCGGCCACCGTGATCGGCGTGCAGGACACGGCCGGGTCGAGCGGCTCGATGGTGAAGCCGCCGGCGTCGATGGTGGCGAGCACGCCGCCCGCGCGCGGGTCCGTGGTGCACTGGCCGCCGCACTCGACGATCTTGGCGGCGTGCCACGCCGGTCCGGCGGGCATGCCCTTCATGAGCGGGTAGGCGGCGGCCACGGCCGTGTCGGTGGCCCGGCCGGCGAGCACGACCTGGGCGCCGGCGCGCAGTGCCGCGACGATCGGCTCGTGGCCCATCGCGCCGACGATGTGGGTGCAGCTCTCGAGCGTCTCGGCCCGCAGCGGCCCCATCGGCGGCAGCGGATGGATCCGGCCCGCGTCCAGGTGCTCCTTCAGCTCCGCCGCGCTCTGCTCGCTGTAGACGCGCGCGACCTTCAGGCTCAGGCCCTCCCGCGCCATCACCTCGGCGGCGATCCCGGCGACCCAGTCGACGCCGCTGTCGGTGCCGCTCGTGCCGCAGGAGCCCACGATCACGGGTATGCCCGCGCCGGCGGCGGCCGTCAGCAGGCTGCGCAGGTCGCGGGCCACCGCCTCGGCCGTCGTCTTGGGGGTCGAGGAGCCGAGGTAGTACGGGCCGGAGTCGGTGGACCCGGCGTCGATGCTGATGACGTCGGCGCCCAGCGCGATGCCGCGCTCGATCGTCGCGTGGTCCCAGCCGGCGCCGAGCATGCCGCTCGGCGCCAGGACCCGGACCTGCTTGACGGGTTCGCTGCCCATGTCCTTCTTTCTCTCTGTGTCATCGGTCTCTCTGTGTCATCGGTTCAGGGGGAGCCGTGCCCGGCTTCCGAGCGCCGCCGCAGGGCGCTGACGCGCGCGACCACCAGCACGGCGACGGCCGCGAGGATCGAGACGTGGATGAGCATCAGTGACCAGCTCGTCAGGTCGACCATGCCGCCGACCACGGCCGGGCCGAGGAAGCCGCCGCCGACCCAGCCGACGGTGTAGAGCCCGGTGTAGGTACCGACGACCCCGCCGGACGGGGCGAGGTTCCACAGGACGACGACGGCGTTCACGAGGAACGCGGACGCGCCCGCCGCCGCGACGCACAGGCCGAGCATGACACCGGTGGGCGTGTGCACCACGGTGCCGAGCACCAGCCCGGCGGCGAACACCGTCATCCCGGCCATCATCACGCGCAGCCGGCCGAAGCGCTCGGCGAGCACCGCCACCGGGTAGGCGGCCACGATGAAGGCGACCCCGCTGGGCAGGGTCAGCCCGCCCGCGTCGCCGCGCGACAGGCCCAGCGCCTCCATGCCGTACGGGGTGATGAGCGCCCGGGAGGCGGCCCAGGCGCCGCCGAAGACGAGGATGGACACGATGAGCAGCAGCCGGCTGCGGTCGGGGTCGCGCACGATGTCGAGCACGACGTCCCGCACCCGGGCCTGCCGGGAGGCGGCGCGGGGCCGCTCGCGGTCCTCCGCGAGCGCGGCCTGGTAGCCCGGCGAGCGGCTGTCGCGCAGCTTCAGGCCGAGCACGGCCGCAGAGGCCACCATCAGGGCCGCGGGGATCGCGAACGACGCCGCGGGGAAGTCGTCGATCAGGAAGATGCTGATGAGCGCCGCGACCATCACCGTGAGGCTCGACGCGATCTTGACCACCGCGTTGGCCCGGCTCCGCCGCTGCGGCGGGATGAAGTCGGGCAGCAGGGACTCGGCGATGGGCTTGAAGGAGTTCGCGGTCAGCGCGTAGGCGAACATCACCAGGATGAGCGGCGGCAGCGCGGCCGCGGCGTGCGGGATGGCGAGGAACAGCAGCGCCGCCAGCGGCATCCCGACGACGAGGTACGGGATGCGCCTGCCCCACGCGGTCCGGGTGTTGTCCGACCGGTTGCCCATCCACGGCTGGATGAAGATGCCGAGCAGGTTGTCCATCCCCATGAGCAGGCCGACGAGCGCGGCGCTGGTGATGTGCTCGCGCAGCAGGGGCGGCACCTGCGAGTCGTAGAGGTTCCACGTGGATTCCTGGGCGAAGACCGCCAGGGAGATGAAGAAAGTGATCCGCCCTGTTCGCGTGCGCGGGCCGCTCGTCGTCGCCATGGGACGCCCTTCCGACTGCCGGTGTGGCGCGCACCACACTAGTTTTGCTATAGCAAAACCGTCAAGCATCGCAATCCAGCTTTGCCATGGCAGATAGACTGCCGGTATGGCGGACACGACCTTGCAGGGCCTGACGACCAGCACGCTCGCCGACCGCGCGTACCGCGCCATCCGTGACGCGATCACCACGGGAGAGCTGCGTCCCGGCCAGAAGGTCACCGAGCGGGGGCTCGCCGAGCGGCTGTCGGTCAGCCCGACGCCGGTGCGCGAGGCCATCCGGCGCCTGGAGCAGGACGGCCTGCTCGAACGCACGGGCCCGCGCACCGTGCAGGTGGCGACCTTCGGCGACGTCGCCGTCCAGGACCTCGCCGAGGTCGAGGTGGCCCTGCGCGGCATGGTGGCCCGCTTCGCCGCCCGGCGCGCGACCCCGGAGCAGCTCGACCGGCTCGACGCCATCCTCGACGAGGCCGACGACCTGCTGATCCTCATCAAGCAGCGCCACCAGGGCGGGCAGCAGCCGTCGCGGCACCTCGGCCGACTGCTCGACGCCATGCAGCGCTTCAACGAGGTCGTCGAGTCCTGCGCCGGCAACCCCGTCCTCGTGCGGCTGCTCGACCAGACCCGCGTGTTCTCCTGGCCCGAACGCCGGGCCAGGCTGCTCGAACGCATCAGCCACGACGCCGAGTTCGGCCTGCACCGCTACACCAGCCATCGCGCGCTGGTGCGGGCGTTGCGGGCGGGCGACTCGGCGGCGGCGGAGGCGCTCGTCATCGACGACGCCCGCGGCGGGCTCGGCGACCTCCTGGCCGCCCCCGCGGCGAAGGCTTCCGTCGCCTCCCCCTGAAGACCTTCGACGCACCGCCAGGAAACCAGACGCGGCAAGCTTTTCGCCGGCCACCGAGCCCCGCACCTCTCTGCCCGGCCTCCCCCACCTCGCCACCTGGTGGTCCTGCCGCTCGGCGTCCTGGCGGTCATGGCGACGGTGACGTGCGGCGAGCCGAGGTCACGCGGCGTACGCAGGTACGCGGTTCAGGCGGGGTACGCCGGTACGCGCATCACCCGCCCTGGGCCGGCACCTCCACCGACAGCCGGAAGCGGCCGTCGCGGGCACCGGCCTCGAACGAGCCGGAGGCGGCTTCGGCCCGCTCGGCCACCCCGGCGAGCCCTGAACCCCGCTGCGAGCCGTGGCCGGTCTCGCCGCGCACACCGTCGTTGACGATCTCCAGCCGCACTCTCCCGCCCTGCTGAGAGAGCGTGAGGGTGCAGGAGCCGGCCTCGCTGTGGCGCAGCAGGTTCGTGGTGCCCTCGCGGACGGCCCAGGCCAGGGCGTTCTGGGCGGGCGCGGGCAGCGGCGGCAGGTCGGCCACGTCCAGCCGGGTGTCCACTCCCGCCGCGCCGAGCAGGGCCGCGGCCCCGTCGATCTCCGCGCGCAGCGACACGGTGTGCTCGTCGCGCGTGATCGCCCGTACGCCGTGCAGCGCGTCGCGGGCCACCCCCGTCAGGCTCTCGATCTCGGCGTGGGCGGCGGCGCTGTCCTTGGCGAGCAACCGCAGCGCCAGGTCGCCCTTGAGGGAGATCGCCGACAGGCTCTGGCCGAGCAGGTCGTGCAGGTCGCGCGAGACCCGGATCCGCTCCGCGCCGACCGCCGTCGCGGCCAGCTCCGTACGGGCCGTTTCCAGCTCGTCCACCAGCCGCACCAGCCGGGCCCCGCCCGCCAGAGCCACGGCGAACAGGGTGGGGACGATCACGGCGTACAGCTCCAGGATGACGATCTGCCAGACGCTGAACCCCGGTGTCGGCAGCGTCGCGACGAGCTGGAGGGCCGCGAAGACCGACAGCTGGGCGGCGGCCGCCACCAGTCGCGGCAGGCCGCGCAGGAGCATCAGCGTCGAGGCCATGGTGAGGGTGCTGATGCTGACCCAGTTCAGGCCCAGCGCCCAGACCGGGGCATAGGTGAGCAGCAGCACCGCCGTGAGGCTCCAACGCCATCCCGCGGGCCGCTCGCCCCGGGCGTCGGCCAGGCTGTGCCGCAGTTGGAGCGCGAGGATCACGGCGGCGAGCAGGATCGCGGGCAGCGGGCCGGTGGGCGGCGAGCCGTCGGCGCCAAGGCTGGTGTAGACGGGCGCCTGGGCGGCCAGCGGCACGTGCAAGGCGATCAGGAGCCGTCGCGGATGCCGCAGCACCCATCGCGGCGGGATCGAGGCCGTCACGCCCGCACCTCTCGCGACGTGATCGAGGCGATCACGCACCGCACCTCACGCGACGCGATCGAGGCGACCACACCCCGCACCTCACGCGACGCGATCGAGGCCGTCATGGCCGTACCTCGATCGTCTCGGTGGTGTCGCCGGCACGCACGACGAGTCGCACCCGGCCGTTCAGGGTGGTCGCCGTGATCGTGCAGGTGCCGGCGGGTGTGGCGCGCAGGAGGCGGGTGAGCGTCGCGCGCAGGGCGCCTCGTGAGCTCGGGGCGATGGTGTCGGGGACGCCGCCGCGTGGCAGGTCCAGGCGGGTGACGATGCCGGCCGCGGTCAGCAGGCTGGCGGCGGTCTCCAGTTCGGCGCGCAGCGATGGCTGACGGTAGCCGCGCACCCGCCGCCTGGCCTCGGCCAGCGTGCGCCGGGACTCGTCGGCGAGCCCGGTCAGATCCTCCGCCGCGGCGGCCGGCTCACGCTCGGCGACCTTGCTCGCCGCCCGGTCGCCGCGCGCCGCGATCGACTCCAGCGCGCCGCCGAGGCTGTGGCGCAGGTCGTCGTCGATCCTGCGCCGCTCCTGCATGACGGCCCGCTGGGCCAGCGCCTCCCTGGCCGCCTGCAACCGGGTCAGTGCGGCGGCCAGCCACGTGAGCAGCAGCAACGCCGCGCTGCCGCCCAGCACCGAGAACGTCAGCCACGGCGCGGCCGCCCACGACAGCCCGAGCGCGTGGGCCACCGGCGCCGTCGCGCCCACCACCGCCACGTATCCCAGGTACGACCATGGCGCGGGCAGGACCAGCAGGAACGACACCACCAGGGCCGTGTACGCCCGCGGCCACATGTTCCCGGCCAGCGGGGTGGCCCCGAGGACGACCACGGTCATCGCCGCCAGCGACCAGCCGCCGAGGGGTGGCCGGTGCGCCCGGGCGGCGTACCGGACGTGGCGCAGGTGCAGCGGCAGGTAGGCCGCGGTCGCCGCGAGGCTCCACAGGCCGGTGCCGACGCCGTTGCCCACGTAGCTGAACGCCAGCCCGACCTGGACCAGCGGCAGCAGGGCGCTGCAGGCGACCGCGCCGGCCGGAGCCAGCCGGACGAGGCGCTCGGACCTCCACAGCTCCGCCACTCCCCCACCCGCCTGTCGTCGTTGCCCGGGTGACCAGAGTAGAGGCCGCGTCCGGGTGCGGGACGCGACCCGGGTCGAGGTCGCGGCCGGGCGGACATTCCGATGACCTGGAGCGCGCGCCACGAGCCCGCGCGAGACCGGCGGCGGCCCTCACGCGGAGGGCCGACGTTTCCAGGTTTGCTGATGTGTCCGGCAGGGCCGCAGGCGCGCCCGTAGGCTCCCCGCGCAAACGATCTGACCGTACATCTGGAGACATGTTGCACGCCTGGCATGGAGCGCTCGCCGTGACCCTCGGAGCCGTCCTCACCCTGCACGGCACACCGGCGCCCGTTACAGCGCAGAGGGCCGCCGCGGCCGGGTGCGCCGCGTTCGTCGTCGGCCAGCCGGAGGTGGCCGTGTCCGACGCCACCCGGGACCGGCTCGGCCTCGACGGCTGGCCCGACGGCCCGTTCGGCGTCACCGCCCTGGGCGGGGGCACGTACTACTTCCACATCGCGGCGGCGTTCGGCGGCAGCGTCGCCTCGCGCCCGCAGCGCAATGTGACCGTCAAGGGCACGCTGGCCGACCCGGTACGGGACGGCGTCGCCTTCTCCACCCAGCTCCAGGGCGTGCCCACCGGTTACATCTGGGCCGGCGGCGGCGCGGTCTACCGTGATCCCGGCACCGGGATCGTCCTGCAGACCCTCCACCTGGAGCGGCGCGTCGCCGGCGACCAGTTCTACGCCGAGCTCCACCTGGGCCGCCTGAACCCGGCCACCGGCGTGACCACGTACCTCGGCAAGGTGGTGCAGCCGGACATCCCGATCGACCGGGCCACCTGGAACGCCGACCTGGGGATCCCGCAGCTCACCGTGGTGGAGGGCGGTGACGGGGTCGCGTACCTGCACCTGTACTTCGCCGACCACCGCCTGGCCGACGGGCAGCAGGTGCCGGCCGGCCTGTCGGTGGCCCGCGCGCCCCTCAAGGACGTGGTCGCGGCCGCCCAGCAGGGCACGGTGGTGCCGTGGCACAAGTACAGCGGCGGCGGCAGGTGGGACGAGCCGGCCTGGGGCGGCTCGTCGGCCGACATCAACCCGGGCCGGCCCATGGCGTGGGGCCCGCAGGTGGTCCGTAGCAAGGCGATGAACGCGTACGTCATGGCCGCCGGCGTCTCGGAGCGCGAGATCGTCCTGTCCACGTCCGGCGACGGCCTGGACGGCTGGTCGGAGCGTTTCCCGGTGGCGCGCGACCCGGGCTACTTCAACGCGTACGTGACGCCCGTCGGCAACGGCCCCGACCCCGCCGACCTGGGCACCGACTTCTCCCTGTACTACCTGCAGTGGCCCAGCCTGCAGCCGAACTGGGACAACGCCCGCGTCATGCGCCGCAAGGTGACCTGCGCGGACGGCGAGACGCCGGTGCGCAAGCCGTTCACCCGGTACGTCAAGGACCACCGCCACCTCGTCACCACCGGCACGCCGCCCGCCGGCTACACCCGGGAGGGCAACTGGACGCTGTGGTCGGCCCCGCAGCCCGGCACCCGCGCCCTGTACAACTGCCGGGCGGGCGCCAATGACTACTTCATCTCCGTGGACCCCGGTTGCGAGGGCAAGCAGACCACGATCGTGCAGACGGAGGGCTGGATCCACGAGACGCGCCCGTCGAGCGCGTACGTGCCGCTCTACCGCTGCCACATCCCCGGCTTCGGCGACCATTTCGTGTCGGCGGCGCCCACTTGCGAAGGTACGGGCGTCACCAACGAGGGCCTGCTCGGCTACGCCCCGCCGGCGGCCTGACCCCGGGCTCTGGGCCGGCGCGCGGAGCGTGCGGCGGACGGCGTCGCGCAGCCGGCGGTGCGCTCCGTCGGCGGCCTGGCGGGGGTGCCAGGCCCTGCCGATGGTCAGGGGCGGCAGCGGCAGGGGGATGTCGAGGAGGCGCAGCCCGAGGTCGGTGGCGGTGTGGGTGAGAGGTGACTCGGGCTCGCCGGGGGGCGCGGCGGGCACGAGGCAGACGACGTCGCTGCGGGCCGCCGGCGCCATCGCCGCCAGGTGGCTGGGCAGGACGGCGGTGACGCGGCGGTAGAGGTTCCGCTCGGCCAGGGCGGCGTCGAGGGGCCGGTGAAGCGGTCGCGCCGGCTGACCACGACGTGTTCGGCGGCGGCGAGCCGGGCCGCGTCCAGCGGCCGGCCGGCGAGGGGGTGTCCGGGGCGGACGGCGGCCGTCATCCCGAGCGTGACCAGCTCTTCGACCTGGGTCTCCGGGTCGACGTGGTCGATGGAGCCGACCTCCAGGTCGATCCGGCCGTCGCGGAGGGCGGGGCTGGCCTCCCCTTCCTCGGCGAGGAGCCGGAACGAGACGCCGGGCGCCTCCTGCCCGGCCAGGCGCAGCAGCCCGGGGGCGAGCGCCGTGCCGGCCAGGTCGGCGGCCTGGAGGGTGCGGCGGAGGCGGGCGAGGGTGCGGCTCATGGCGGCCGGTGAGGTGGGTAGCCGGGCCGCGGCGCGGGTGACGCTCTGCTCGGTCAGCGGGGCGTCGAGGGCGACGGCGAGATTCGCGTCGAGGGCCGCGTGGGGGCTGTCCACCAGCATCATTCCATTTCGAGCAACAATCCCTTCGTCATCACTGCCCCCACCGGGAACATCGGCCGTCACCTGCTCACCCGGCTCACCGGCTCACCGGCTCACCCGGCTCCTCGGCTCCGGCGAGAAGCTGCGCGTTATCGTGCGCGACCCCGCGCGGCTGCCGGACGCGGCACGCGGGCGCGTCGAGGTGGTCACCGGCTCGCACGGCGACGCCGCGGTGGTCGAGCGGGCCTTCGAGGGCGCGGACGCCGTCTTCTGGCTCGTCCCCCCGGACGCGTCCCTGACGCCGGAGCAGGCCTGGGCCGGCTTCACCCGCCCCGCCGCGAAGGCGCTGGCCGCCCAGCCGGGCACCGGCCAGGGGCGGGGCCGGCGCGTGGCCCGCAGCCGGGCGCGCAGCTCGTCCAGCTCCGCGTCGCTGACCGTGATGACGGGTGTGGTGCTCGGCATGGGCTCTCCTCGGTGTGCCGGGTTCAACGGGCCTCGGGGACGCCGCTGCCTTCGTAGGAGCCGAGGCCCTCGACCAGGCCGAGGAGCCCGGGGTGGTCGGCGCTGCTCAAGGAGATCCGGCTCGGACTCGACGTGCCGTGGGTCGGCACGCCGCACCGCGAGGCCGGCCCGCGTACCGCCGCGAACGCCGACCCGTACGAGCTGCTCGACAGGTTCCGGCCGGCCCGGTTCAAGGCGTCCGGGGTCATCTTCGAGCGCGCCATGGCGCGCGGCGAGCTGCCCGCCGGCGCCCTTCAGGAGAAGTCGAGGGCCGTGCCGTACAGGCGGGACACCTTGATCTTGATGATCACGCGCTCCTCGCGGGCCTGCTGCTCCAGGAAGGCGGCCGGATCCGGCTGCTCGCCCGCGAAGGCCAGCAGCTCGTCCGGATCGGCGGACACTTCGGCCTCGCCCTCGGCGACGGCGAAGGACCAGACGTCGGGGCCCTGCACGTGCAGGGAGACGTGCGGGTCGTTACGCACCTGGCGCGCCTTGAGCCGGCCGGCCGTCGTGGAGATCCTGATGATCCGGCCGGCCGGGTCCCATCGGTACAGGACCGTGGACATGGCGGGGTGGCCGCTGCGCTTGACCGTCGCCAGCACGCCGAACTGCTGGCCGTCGAGCAGCTTCACCAGCTCCTCGTCGGTGAGTGCGCGAGGGGCGGGCCCCGACTGGTTCTCGTCCATGTCCTCTTCCTCATCATCCGGAGACGGAGTGCGATCTCTCAAACAAGGACCTTAGCGGATAGTTCCGTTGCAGACAACTTCCGTGGTGATGCGGCGTTTTCGATCACCGATCGGCGCCGGCCGGGGCGGCAGCCGCCTTCCCGTCGCGCTCGCGAAATCGGCGCCATCCGGCGAGTGAGACGGTGGTTGTTGAAATCACCGCGGCTGAGGACAATCGATGAGCAAGCGCTTGGGAGCGCTCCCATGCTCCAGGAACGACTCGTCACCGATCGAGCCCCGGAGGAATCGTGCGCCATCGTCTCGCCCGCGTCTCACTGATCGCAGCCCTCGCCCTCGGCCTCACCGGACTGGGCGGCGCCCTCGTCTCCACACCCGCGTCCGCCGACACCCAGCTCACCCTGATCGGCTCCCACCTCCAGTACGAGAGCTGCCGGATCACCGGCGAGCTGGGTCAGCGCGCCGGCTGGTGGACTGTCTGGTGGTGCAGCTACGTCGATTACAGCACGCCCGCCGGCTACGAGCTCTGGGCGTACAAGGTCGTCTGACCGGCCCTCGTTCACGGAAGGGCGCCCTGCCGAACGGGCGCCCTTCGCCCCGCCGGGAAATGCGCGTCAGCAGAGACCGATGTACCAGGCGTTATCGGCGGTCTGGCGTTCCGCGATGTACTTGTCCTCCCACGGGTCCACGCACGTGTATTGGTTGGGCCCGGAGATGTTGTCTATCTCGATAAAGATTCTGGTGTCGCCGCAGTGGTAATAGCGCAGATCCGCGCCCCACGCCTCACCCGTGAGGTAAGCGCCGCACCGTGCACCGACGGGTGCCGAAAGGACGCCCACGTCCCCTGACGTCTGCGCGGTCGCGGCCGTGGCAGGGGTGAGTGAGGCGGCGAGCATTCCGCCGGCAAGAAGCAATCCACCCAAGGCGCGTCTGAAAGTAAGCACAGTTATCTCCTTGACCGCAGTATCGATGGGCTCTTCTGAGCCGAAAGGCCCGAGGCCGACCCCGCAATGGGGGTCCTGCGCCCTCCTTAAGCGTTCGGGATTCCCTTTCACGGCCGGGCCCGCCTCCATAAGAAGATCAGCACGCGGCCCTTTACGCAATAGGGTGAACCTGAATGGGCGGCACCGCCCGCACCGTCAATCACGCCGGCACAGGGACCACGAAGCACATGGAGGTGCAGCGATGGACACATCCGCGTACTTATCAGCAGTTGTCGAGCAGACGAACATTCTCGCCGATTGGCTGCACGACAGGGACGCGACGGCCCCGGTGCCGACCTGCCCGGAGTGGACGCTGGCCGACCTGGTCGACCATGTCGGCGGTACCCAGCGGATGGTGGCGATGCTCGTGGGCGAGCAGCTGGCCGAGCCGAGCAAGGCGTTCGCCGCCTACGTCCCGGCTCCGACCGATTCGAGCCAGTGGCGCGCCTGGCTGACCGACGGCGCGGCCGAGGCGAAACAGGCGTTCGCCTCGGTCACGGACGACACACCGGTGTGGGATCCGTCGGGCGCCGCCGCGGGCGTGCCGTTCTGGTCGCGTCGCCTGTTCGGCGAGGCTTGCGTGCACCGCGCCGACGCGGCGGCGGCGCTCGGCCTGCCGTACGAGCTGGCGCCGGAGCTCGCCGTCGCGGCGCTCGAGGACTGGCTGGACACCCTGACGTCCCGCGGCTACTGGGAGAACCGGCCCGGCTTCGCCGACGCGATGCGCGGGAACGGCCAGACCCTGCACTTCCACGCCACCGACGCACCGGGCGAGTGGGTGGCGCGCCGGGAGCCGGACATGGTCGTCCTGGAGCACGGGCACACCAAGGCGGACGTCGCGGTACGCGGCCCGGCCACCGACCTTCTGCTCGTGATCAGCAGACGCCGCCCGCTGGACGCGACGCCCACCCTTGACGTGCACGGAGATCGGGCCCTGTTCGTGCACTGGATCGAGCACATGGACTGGGTCACCGGCGACTGACGCGGACGAGGGAGCATCGACATGAGCGAGCCAGGCATGGACGGACGCCTCGAAAAAGCCAAGCTGTCCTACGAACGGGCCGTCTTCGCCGGCGACATCGGCGAGCTGGCGGCGGCGGAACAGGACCTCGACCAGGTCGAAGCCGACCTCGCTCTGGCCCGCGGACGTATCCTGCACGCGCGCTTCCTGCACGACCGGCGCGAGGACCCGCGCGAGTTGCCCCTGTTCGAGCGGGCGACCGATCTGTACCGGACGCTGGGCGACGCGGCCGGCGAGGCGGAGTCAGTGTTCTGGCAGGGCTGCTACCACCAGGTCGTACGCGACGATCCCGGCCGCGCCGTCCCCCTGCTGCGGCAGTCGTACGACCTGGCGACGGCGGCCGGCAACCGCCACACCCAATCGGAGGCCCTGCGGCACCTGGGAATCGCCGACCACGCGGCGGGCCGCCTGGACGCCGCCCGCGAGCACCTGGAGACCTCGGCCCGCCTGCGCCGCGAGATCGGGCTCCTGGCCGGGGCCGCCGCCGACCAGGTGGGCCTGATCTACATCGCCACTGCCCAGGGCCGCTTGGACGACGCGCTGGCCCTGGCCGAAGAGGCGTACGCCACCGCCGAGGCGTGCGGGGCCCGCCGCATCATGCGGCAGGTCGAGGAGGCCCGCGACCAGATCAGGCCGCCGGCCGGGGATCACGGGACGGGCTCGGAAGGAACGGCCGTGCTCACCGAGGAGTGACCCGGCGGCGCTGGGCCGCGAGCTGCCGCCCGTCCTGCGCGAGGAGCTGTTCGCCGCGTTCAGACGCACGTCCAGCGATACATCCCGCGGCTGAGCCGCACCGCCTCGCGGGCCAGGTCCCGCAAGGCGGTGATGCGCTCCACCTCGTACGGGTGCAGCAGCTCGTCCTCGGCGTACTCGCGCACCCGCTCGTCCGGCACGGCGGCGAGCGCGGCGACCGTCTCCGGCATCACCCGGTCCACGCCCGACGCCTCACACCCCCATGGCCGAACACCTTATCGAGACGATCCCCGTGCCCGGCGGTTCGCCGTCGTCCGCGATCAACCGGCGCGCTGGGCGAGGCACAGGACGCTCAGGTAGCGGCGGGCCACCCGGTCGCCCATGCGCGTGCGGACGCGTTCGGCGACGGCGTCGAGCAGGGGCTCGCGGACGCCGGGGTCGAGGGCGCGGTACAGCGAGGTCGTGCGGAGGAGGTCGGCCAAGCCGGCTCCGTCGAGCCACTGGACGGTCGGGTAGCGGCGCACGAGCGGCGGGCCGAACAGGTCGCCGGGCGCGTGCCAGCCCTGGTCGGTGGTGCGGGCGTCGTCCTCCAGCGGCGGGTGGCCCCAGCCGGGGTTGCCCGGGCTGAAGCGCTCGTGGAGGTCGGCGGTCTCGGCGTACATCTCGGGTTCGCCGGGCCGGCGGACGACGACGTGGCTGAGCAGCGCCGTCCAGCCGCCGGGGCGGAGGACGGCGTGCGCCCGCCGCCAGCCGATCTCCGGGTCGACCCAGTGCCATGAGGACGCCGCCACGAGGAGGTCGAAGCGCCGGCCGTGGTCGTCCCATTCCTCGAACGTGGATCTCTCGATGGTGACGTCGCCGGTGAGCCGCCGGGACGCGAGGGCGGCCAGCTCCGAGCCCGGCTCGATCGCGGTCACCGCGCAGCCGAGCGCCGCCAGCGAGCGGGTCGCCTGGCCGGTGCCGCAGCCCACCTCCAGCACCGGCGACCTCTCCCCCACCCCGGTGATGGCGGCGAGGTCGGCGAACAGCGCGTCGGGGTATCCGGGGCGGGCCCGGTCATACAGGTCGGGCACCTCGTTGAACACCCGGCCGAGGTCACGTCGGCCGGGGCGCGTCTGCGGGTCATCTGCCACGACCGACCACGCTACGGTGTGCGGCGCCGTAAAACGTCGGTCGTCAGGAATATCTTCACTGACCATGAGCACCCCCTACGCGTGGTCGGCCGTCTTCCCGGAGCGGGCCGGGTCCCCGAAGGTGCGGCGCCGTCGCCGACCGGCACCTACGCGCTGCGCCCGCCGGCCGCCGAGGCGGACGTCCGCCGGCTGGAGGAGCGGCTGGGGGGTGGGGCTGCCGCCGAGCTACCGGCAGTTCCTCCTGTTCGCCGACGGCTGGAGCGACGCCGGCGACGAGTACTGCCTGCGATCCACCCAGACCGTGGGCTGGTTCCGCGACCTCGAGCCGTGGTTCGTCGACTCCTGCTTACCCGAGGGCCACACTCCCCGGAGCGTGCCCGACGAGCTCTACTTCGTCTACGGCGACAAGCAGGACTGCGTCCACATCAGGGAGGAGTACCTGCCCGACCTCCTCCTGGTCGGGCACTGGGACGACGGCTGGGCCCCGCTCAACCCCCGTGTCACGACCGCGGGCGGCGAGTGGGAGGCCTGGTTCCACGCGCCCTGGCTGCCCGGTGCGAACCGCTACCGGTCCTTCTGGGACCTGATGGAGGACGAGAACCGCAGGCTCGCAAGCCGCTGACCGTGCCCGACCCGTTTGCGGCGCTGATGGTGTCCATCTCTATGAGACAGCGACAAGAGAGCACCAGGAGCCGACATGCGTGCGACACCGGCAGCAGCCACAGGCATCGATCCAGACGGGCGGGGCGGGGGTGCCGCCCTGCGCCGGTTGCACGTGGCCGGCGCGCCGCTGGTGGTGCCGAACGCCTGGGACGCCGCCTCGGCCCGGATGATCGAGGCGGCCGGCTTCCCCGTCGTCGCGACGAGCAGCGCGGCCATGGCCGCCGTGCTCGGTCACGACGACGGGGAGCGGGCGCCGGTCAGTGAGGTGCTGGCCGCGGCCGCGCGGATCGTGCGGGCGGTGCGCGTGCCGGTGACGATCGACTTCGAGCGCGGGTACGGGCTGGCGCCGGCCGAGCTGGTCGAACGGTTCGCCGCTACCGGGGCCGCCGGGTTGAATCTGGAGGATTCCCACCCGGCGAGCGGCGACATGATCGACGTGGCCGAGCAGGCGGACTTCCTGTCCGCGGTCCGCGAGGCGGCGGTCGCGCAGGGCGCGGACCTGGTGATCAACGCCCGTACCGACCTGTTCCTGCGCCGGTCCGGGCCGGCGCGGGAGCAGGTCGCGGGCACGCTCGCGCGCGGCGCCCGCTATCTGGAGGCCGGCGCCGACTGCGTCTACCCGATCGGGGCCGCGGACCCGGAGGTGATCCGTGCCCTGGCCGAGGGCCTTCCAGGGCCGGTCAACGTCGCGTACGGGAACGGAAGGTTGTCGCTGGCCCGGCTCGCGGAGCTCGGCGTGGCGCGGGTGAGCTTCGGACCGGCCCTGCAGCGGCACCTGTACGACACGTTCGGGTCCGTGATGCTCCCGGCCGTCGCCTCGGACCGGACCCCCTTCACGCGCTGGCGCCACGCCTGCATGCAACCTGGCCCCGGGCCGGCGGCATCTCCTCCTGTGAAGTCGTCGATCGGGGAGTCCGATGAGCGTGGATGAGGAGTACACCGCCCATGTGCGTGGCCGGTTGTCGTGGTCGTGGAAGATCGCCTGCTCGTTGTGCCAGGACCGGCACCGCGCGGACGACCTGGTCCAGGCGGAAGGGGGGCGGCCTTGCAGCGGATCTCCGCCTGAGGACGAGCGGGCCCTAGGCGGGCGCGTGCGGGGCCTCGTCGCCGGCGGGCGCGTCGTCCGCGGCTTCCGGGGGTTCGCCGGTGAAGTGGCGCAGCTCCCGGCTGAGGACGGCCGTGGCGGCGGTCAGGCCGAGCAGCCCGCCCAGCACGAGGAGTGCCCCCGCGCCGCCCAGCGCCGCGGCCAGCGCGCCGCCGATGACGGGCCCGAGGGGCTTGAGCACCATCCCGCCCATGCTCAGAACGGCGCCCATCCGGCCGAGCATGGCCTCCGGCACCATGCGGGCGATCACCACGTTCATCACGACGTTCAGGGAGGGCGTCGACAACGTGATGAACACCAGCGGGATCATCGGCCACCACGCGCCCCAGGGCAGCGCGGTGGCCGCCAGCGCGGCGCCGAAGACGGCCACGACGGCCGGCAGCAGCTTGCCGGGCGGCAGGAGCCGGCTGACGCGGCCCGACAGCAGCGCGCCGGCCAGCCCGCCGATGCCGAGGCCGGCCAGGACCGCGCCGGTGACGCGCGCGTCGCCGCCGCGCTCGCCGACGAGCACGATCAGCGGGATGAGGAACGCTCCGCCGAGCAGGTTGAGCACCATCACCGCGGCGGTGACCTCGCGCAGGCCGCGCCGATGCCACAGCCAGGCGACGGCTTCGGCCGCTTCCTTGCGCATGCTCCGCCGTTCCTCTTCCCGGGGGGTGACCGCGGGGCGGCGCGGGACCTTCGCGAAGGCGTACAGGAGCGTGGCGGCGAGGAAGGTGAGGGTGTCGACGACGAAGGGCACCGCCCGCCCCAGGCCGTACAGCAGGCCGCCGAGCGGCGGGCCGATCAGCCCGGCCGCGTGGGTGCGGGCCTCCTCCTGCGCGTAGGCGGCGTGCAGCTGGCCTGGGGGGACGATGCCGCGGATCGCCGTGTCCTGGACGGGGCCGATGAACGCGGCGCACAGCCCGTCCAGGACGGCCAGCGTGACGAAGTGCCAGAGCCGCACCTGACCGGTGACGATCAGCGCCGTCAGCAGCGCGGAGGCGGCCGCCTGGAGACCTTGAGCCGCCAGGAGCGTGCGGCGGCGGTCCCACCGGTCCACCCACACGCCGGCCGGCATCTGGACCGCGACGAACGCGACCGTGCGGGCGCCGGCCACGATGCCCGCCGCACCCGGCGAGCCGGTGAGCGCCAGCACCAGCAGCGGCATGGCGAGCCTGGTGAGCTCGGACCCGAGCTGGGAGATCGCGCTGCCGGCCCACAGCAGCTGGAAGCGCGCGTTCCTGCGCAGCGGGACGTGGTCGGTCACGAAATGTCTTCCTCGCGGGGCCGGGGGCACGCTCGATTCCAGGCGGGTACGGGCGGGACTCGGAGAAGATACCCGCCCGGGATGGCCCTGTCCATCGAAAGGGCGCGCGCTACCCTCGCCTCACCAGGTGACCGGCAGCTCGTGCAGCCCGTAGATGACGGCGTCGGTCTTGAACGGCAGGTCCTCGGCCGGCCCGGCCAGCCGCAGCGTGGGGATGCGGCGGAACAGCGTGTCGAAGACGATCTGCAGCTCCATCCTGGCCAGGTTCTGCCCGAGGCACTGGTGCGGGCCGAAGCCGAAGGCGAGGTGGTGGCGGGCGCCGCGCTCGACGTCCTCGACGGCCACCCGGTTGGTGACCCCGCCGGCGATGGTGAAGTAGCGCAGCAGCTCCTCCACGGCCATGGGCGTCCTGGCCCGGTCGGCTCTGATCAGGGCAGCTGGTCCGGGTGGGTGAGCAGGCCGGCCACGCCGAGGGAGATCATGTTCGCGGTGGTCTCGTGCCCGGCGGTCAGCAGCAGGAACGCCAGGCTCAGCAGGGCGCCGTGGTCGAGGGCGCCCTCCTGGCGCTGCCGGGCGATCTGCCGGCTGAGCAGGTCGTCCCCGGGCTCCGACTCCTTGCGGGTGACCAGGTCGTCGAGGTAGGCGCGCAGCTCGGCCATGCCTCGCCGGCGTTCCTCCAGCGAGGTGCGGCTCACCATCATGGCGGTGCGGCTCTGGAAGAAGTCGTGGTCGGCGTAGGGGACGCCGAGCAGCTCGCAGATCACCAGGGACGGCACCGGCAGGGACAGCGCCCGCACCAGGTCGACCGGTCGGGGTTCGTCATGGATGACCTTTCTGTCGGGGAAGGGAGAGGGGTTGGCGGGTCACCGCAGCGTGAGCGGGGTCTCGGAGGTGATGCGGGTGAGCTTGCGCGGGTTGCGGACGTAGTAGAGGCCGGTGATGCGGGCGTCCTCGACGCGGACCGCGATGACCCCGTCGAGCTCGCCGTCCACCCGCAGGAGGAGCGCCGGGTTGCCGTTGACCGTGGTGGGCTCGCTGGTGAGCGCGATCCTGGCCCTGCCGAGGCCGCCGACGATCAGCTGGGCGACCTTGCCGGCGCCGACGACCGGGTGCGGGGCGGCCTGCTTGACGCCGCCGCCGTCGCTCATCAGGACGACCTCGGGCGCGAGCACGTCCAGCAGCCCCTGGAGGTCCCTGGTTTCGAGCGCCCGCCGGAACGACGCCACGACCGCCCGCACCTGGCCCGGGGAGACCGCCTCGCGCGGCCGTCGGGCGTCGACGTGCCGGCGGGCGCGGTGCGCGATCTGCCGCACGGTCGCCGGCGTCTTGCCGACGGCGGCGGCGATCTCGTCGTAGCCGACGCCGAAGACCTCGCGCAGCACGAACACGGCCCGCTCGGTCGGCGCCAGTGTCTCCAGCACCAGCATCAGCGCCATGGACACGCTCTCGGCGAGCTCGGCGTCCTCGGCGACGTCGGGCGCGGTGAGCAGCGGCTCCGGCAGCCAGGGCCCGACGTAGTCCTCCTTACGGCGCTTCATCGTGCGCAGCCGGTCGAGGGCCCGCCGGGTGGTGATCCGGACCAGGTAGGCGCGCCGGTCGGCCACCTGGCCGAGGTCCACCTTCGTCCACCGCAGCCACGTCTCCTGGAGCGCGTCCTCGGCGTCGGCGGCCGATCCGAGCATCTCGTAGGCGACGGTGAACAGCAGGTTGCGGTGGCGGAGGAACGCCTCGGTCGCCGGGTCCGTCGTCGCTGCGCTGCGCTCGTTCATGCGTGGCTCCCGCCTGTTCGCCCGTCACTGCCGGTCCATGCACAAGGCGCCGGCGCCCGCCGCCGTGTGACAGCCGTGACGGATGACCCACGTCACATGAACGCTGTGTCACAAAGCCGGGGGCGCCGACGCCGCATGGTCGTCAGAACGGCGCGCACGCAACGACAGGAGTGAACGAGGTGGTCGTCGGGGACGGCCGGATCGTCGTCGATCGCACGATGCGCTCGCCCTCGCACCCGGACGTGTACGCCGCCGGCGACAGCGCCCACGCCATCGGCGACCACGGCCG
Organism: Nonomuraea composti; assembly: GCF_012034275.1. Taxonomy (NCBI): domain Bacteria; kingdom Bacillati; phylum Actinomycetota; class Actinomycetes; order Streptosporangiales; family Streptosporangiaceae; genus Nonomuraea; species Nonomuraea composti. The sequence continues at coordinate 80,222 of NZ_JAATEP010000019.1, forward strand.
GCCGTCGGCACCGCCTGCCGGCCGCCGCCCCGGGTGCCCGTGCGGTCGCGGCCGGCCCGGTCACGAGGCCGGCTGGCGGGGCAGGCCGGGCGGGTTGATCCGCGACTCGGGGATGGCCTCGTTGGCCAGCCCCCACCGTTCCAGCACCTGCTGGTACGTGCCGTTCCTGATGACCGTGTTCAGGGCTTCGTGCAGCGGCTCGACCAGGCCGTTGCCCTTCTTCGTCATGGCGGCGATGAGGCCCTGGAGGTCCGGCCCGGCCCCGGAGAACGTGCCGGCGATGCGGGAGCCGCCGCTGACGGCGATGTTGTAGGCGATGTTCGGGTTGGGGCCGAAGTACGCCTGGACGCGGCCCGACTTGAGGGCGAGCAGCACGTCGCCGTACTTCTCGTAGTAGAGGATCTCGGCCGGCTTGCGGCCGGCGGCGCGGTTCTGCCGGTCCCAGTCGAGCAGGATCTTCTCCTGGTTGGTGCCGGAGCCGACCGACACGCGCAGCCCGGCGATGTCGGCGGGGCCCTTGATGGCCTTGATGGGGCTGCTGTCGGGCACCTGCCAGGCGAGCTGGTCGATGCGGTACGTGGCGAAGTCGTAGGTGTCCTTGCGTTCCTCGGTGACGGTGACGTTGCTGAAGACGGCCTCGTACTTGCCGGACTTGGCGGCCAGGAACAGGTTCTCCCAGGAGCTGGACTGCGGGGTGAACTCCAGGCCGAGCACGTCGGAGACCAGCTGGGCGAGGTCGGTCTCGACGCCGATGAGGGTGGTGTCGTCGGTGGCCGGGGACACCAGCGGCGGCGAGCCGCTGGCGCTGAACCCGACGGTCAGCTTGCCGTCGGCGGCGATCTCCTTGGGCACCTTCGCCGCGATGGCCGTGACCTTCTGGGTGCGTACCCGGTTCTGCTCCGGGCTCAGGTTGATCTTCTTGCCGGCGACGACCGGGGGCGGGGCGGTGGTGGCCGGTTCGGTACCGCAGGCGGTCAGAACGGCGGCGGTGAGGACGGCGAGCAGGAGGGGCGAAGCGCGCATGGGTGGCGTCCTTGGGGTGTCAGAGGACCTTGGCGAGGAAGGCGCGGGTGCGCTCGTGGGCGGGGGCGTCGAGGACCTGGGCGGGCGGGCCGAGCTCGACGACGCGGCCGGCGTCCATGAACGCCACCGCGTCGGCCACCTCGCGGGCGAACCCGATCTCGTGGGTGACCACGATCATGGTGGTGCCGGCGCGGGCGAGGCCCTTGATGACGTCGAGCACCTCGCCCACCAGCTCGGGGTCGAGCGCGGAGGTGGGCTCGTCGAACAGCAGCAGCTTGGGCTCCAGGGCGAGCGCGCGGGCGATGGCGACGCGCTGCTGCTGGCCGCCGGAGAGCGTACGGGGGTAGGCGTCGGCCTTGTCGGCCAGGCCGACGCGGGCCAGCAGCCGCTCGGCCAGCGGCTCGACCTCGGAGCGCGGCCGGCGCTGCGCCGACAGGGGCGCCTCCATCAGGTTCTGCCTGACGGTGAGGTGCGGGAACAGGTTGAAGGACTGGAAGACGAAGCCGATCTGGGTGCGCTGGCGCAGCACCTCGCGTTCGGGCAGCTCGTGCAGGCGCTCGCCCACCTGGCGGTAGCCGAGCAGGCGCCCGTCCACCCGCACCGAGCCGCGATCCACCTTCTCCAGGTGGTTGATCGTGCGCAGCAGCGTCGACTTGCCGGACCCGGACGGGCCGAGCACCACCAGCACCTGGCCTCTGGGCACGTCGAGGTCCACGCCGCGCAGCACGTACAGGGGGCCGAAGCTCTTGTGGACGCCGCGCAGCTCGACCATCGCGCTCATGCCCGCCCCTTGCCGTAGTGGCGCTCGACGTAGTGCTGCGCGATCGACAGGACGGTGGTCAGGGCGAGGTACCAGAGGGCCGCGACCAGCAGCAGGGCCATGACGCGGCCGTTGCGGTTGTAGATCACCTGCACCTGGTAGAACAGCTCGGGCAGCGCCATGATGTAGACGACCGAGGTGCCCTTGACCAGGCCGATGATCTCGTTCCCGGCGTTGGGCACGATCGTCCGCATGGCCTGCGGCAGGATGATCCGCAACAGCCGCCGGCCCGGCGGCAGCCCCAGCGCGGCGGCGGCCTCCCGCTGCCCGGCGTCCACCGACAGCAGGCCGCCGCGGACGATCTCGGCGGCGTAGGCGGCCTGGTGCAGGGCCAGCCCGAGCACCGCCGCCGTCAGCGGCCCGACCAGGTCCATCGTGCCGAAGTCGAAGAACGCGGGGCCGAACGGCACCCCGACCGACAGCCGCGGGTAGAGCAGCGCCAGGTTGTACCAGAACAGCAGTTGCAGGATGAGCGGCACCGACCGGAACAGCCACACGTACCCGAAGGCCACCGACGACAGCAGCCGGTTGGGCGACAGGCGCATGAGCGCCAGCACCGTGCCGAGGGCGAAGCCGAGGCCGATGCCGAGCGCGGTCAGCTCCAGCGTCAGCAACACCGAGCGCACCACCGACGGCGCGAACAGGTACTGCCCGACCACCTCCCACTCCCAGGCCGGGTTCGTGATGAGGGCGCTGGCGGCCATCGCCAGCACCACGAGCACGCCGGCCGCGGCCAGCCAGCGCAGCGGGTGGCGGGCGGTCACCACCTCCAAGGGCCGCCGCGCCTCCTGCCGGGCGGGGGCCTCGACCTCGGGCAGCGTCATGACCGGCCCTCGATCCGGGCGGAGGCTTCGCCCCTGGGCGGCGTCATGACCGGCCCTCGATCCGTTCGCGTGCCGGCACCCGCACCGTGCGGAACTCGGTGGTGCGGCGCAGGCGGAAGCCGAGCCGTTCGTACAGGCGGATCGCGGGCGTGTTGGCGGCGGCGGCGTGCAGGAACGGCGTCTCGCCGCGCTCCCTGATGCCCGCGGCGACCGCCAGCACCAGCCGGGTCGCCAGGCCCCTCCCCCGGTGCGCGGGGTCGGTGCAGACGGCGCTGATCTCCGTCCAGCCCGGCGGGCGCAGCCGCTCCCCCGCCATCGCCACCAGCGCGCCGCCGTGCCGGATCCCCAGATAGGCGCCCAATTCGATGGTACGCGGCCGGAACGGGCCCGGCCTGGTCCGCTCGACGAGGTCCAGCATCTCGGGCACGTCCGCCGGCCCCAGCCGCACTACGCCCGGATCGTGCCTGCCTCCGATGTGTTCACCGGTGAGCTGGACGCCGGGAACGTTCCTCGCCTCCTGCCAGCCGGGCGGGGGCAGCAGCGCCGGGCCGGTCAGCGGCACCTCGCCGCCCTCGCCCGCCAGCGCCGCCGCGTCCCGCCAGTCGGCGGGGCCCGCGTCGGCCGGCATCGACAGGAACGGGGCGACCTCCACGGGGTAACGCAGCACCCGGCCGCGCCGTTCGGCGAGGTGGGCGTGCGCTCCGAGCAGCGCGGCCCGGACGGGATCGTTCAGCGCGTCTATGGGTGCGGCCGGTAAGGGACGGAATTCCACATGCATGAGCCGGGGCCTTTCTCACGTCCGTCAGCGGCCCCAGCTCAGCACAACGCGGAAAAACCGTCAAGTCCTACTGGTTTAGTTGGTTATTTTGGCAGGGTGGTGGACCCAGACGTTGGGCTCGGCGTAGACGGCGTGGCCGTGGGCGAGGCTCGCGTGCACGGGCACGAGCGCGCCGGGCACGATCACCTCCCCGTCGGTGTCGAAGGGCAGCCCGGTCCAGGCCCGCCACTGGGCGAGGGAGCCGGTGACGGTCATGGACGCGGGCGCGAGGCCGATGATGGTGCCGCCGGCGCGGACGTGGGTACGCAGCCACGGGTCGGCGGGCAGGCCGTCCTCGGGGCGGGTGCGGCGCGCGTAGTCGGCCATCGGGGTGCGGGGTTCGTGATGCTTGCGGGTCGGGCGGACGGGGGCGGCCACGTGGGCGAGCCCGGCCGCGCGGGCGGCGGTCTTCAACGCGTCCAGGAGGCGGGCGGGCAGGCCCGTGCCACGGTGGTCCGGCTGGACGGTGATGGCGAGCAGGCCCAGGGTGTCGGGCGGGGTGGCGTGCTGGAGGTCGGCATGAGCCCAGGTGAGCAGGTCGTCCCAGCCGCCGTCCGGGAGCTTGCCGCGCTCCGGCGTCATCAGCGCGAACGGCACGGCGGCGCCCCGGGCGACGACCTGGCCGTGGTCGTCGGTGGCCACGACGGCGAACTGAGGGAAGCGCTCGTGGAGCCTGACTTGGGCGCTCCACCTGGCGGCCAGGTCGTGGGCCAGGAAGAGCGGCAACTGCTGGGCCCGGCCCTGGTGGGCGGGCTGGTCCGTGATGGTGGGGGCGAGGTCGGGGCGTTCGGCCAGGGTGGTGATGCGCACGTCCGGTCGTCGCCGGGCCACTTGTGGTGCTTCGGCCGGGCGTTGGTGGGCGCCGCCGATGTCAGCGATGGCCGGCGGGCCGCCGGACATCGGGCGCGGCGGGGCGAGAGGCGGGCCGGGCGTGGCGCTCGCCGTGGCTCCCGGGTCGGCGAGCAGGTGGGCGGTGGCGGCGGGGAGGTCGAGGTAGCCGTTCAGGCAGCGGGCGGGCTTGCCGTGGGCCTGCTCGGCCGTGCAGGGGCGGGCGGTGGACAGCAGCGCGTCGCGCACCGCCAGGGCGTCCGGCCGGTGGCCGAGGTGGCGTTGCAGGCTGAGCAGCAGCGCGACGGCCCCGGTGACCAGGGCGACCGCGACGCAGGTGCCCTTCTGGGCCTTGATGCCGCCGTCCGGGTGCGGGCCGTAGACGGCTTCGCCGAGGGCGGTCAGGCCATGGCCGGTGTAGGCGGGGCCGTGGTTGCTGAAGAAGAACATGCGGCCGTCCGCGCGGTGCGCGCCCACCGCCAGGACGCCGGGCAGGTTGGCCACGGCGATGCTGTTCTCGCCGTAGTTGTTGCCGGCCGGGGCGGTGACGAGCACCCCCTGGTCGAGTGCACGGGCGACGGCGCGTTTGAGCAGGGGGTCGGCGTCGTCGGAGGCGGTGGAGAAGGCGTAGGTGACCTGGATGAGGTCGGCTCCGGCCTCTACCAGCTCGTCGATGGCGCGGGCGGCCGAGAGCGGGTCGGCCGGGTGCTCCTCGGACAGGTTCGGAGACAGGAACAGGGCCCGGCAGCGCGGGGCCAGGCCGGGCAGGATGCTCCCCGCCTGGCCGGACAGCACGCCGGCCGTCCAGGTGCCGTGCTCGACCCCTTGCGCGTCCGGCTCGGCGGGCGGCTCCCACCAGGCGGGCAGCCGCCGCACCCGCGCGCCGGCCAGGCTGGGGTGCGCCAGGTCGGGCACGCCGTCGATGACGCCGATGGTGATGCCCGGATCTCCGCCGCCGGTGCGCCGCCGCAGCTCCTCGATCCCGGGGATGGCTTGGGTGGGGTGGCGCGGCGGGCTGGACGGCGGGTCCGGGGCCGGCCGGGCCGCTGGTGGAGCGGCGGGTGCCACCGTGCCGGCCGTCGCCGGCGGGGCGGGCGGCGGGGCGGGCGGCATGGTCGCGGTTCCCGGCGCGGGGGTGGGGTGGGCATCGGCCATCGGCGTTTCTCTCCAGCGGCTCGGGCTTTCGACGGTTCCCGGCGGGTCAGGCGGCCGACAGCTTGGCCTGCTCGTGGGAGTAGGGGTTGAAGGCGGCCGGGTCGCCGGTGTTGGCGGCGAACAGCAGGTGGGCGCGGAGCCTGGCCCGCTCCTGCGGGGTGGCGGCGCTCAGGTCGACGGTGGCGTAGGGGTCGATCGGCTCGTCGCGGCGCACCGGCGGCACCTGCGGGGGACGGCTCATACGGGGTCTGCCTTTCTCGGACGGCGGCTGCGGGCGGATGCCGAGCCCCCGAGAGGGTGAGCGTGGGATCAGGCTTCGGGCCAGGAGCGGACCTGGCCGATGGTGACCGGCAGCACGTCCTTGACGTCGATGGTGAAGCGGTAGACGCGCTTGGCCCGCTTGCTGTTGTCGGGGTCGAAGAAGCGCAGCTTGACGTCCCAGCAGTCGGAGTCGGGGCGGCCGTACGGGCTCTTCTCGACGTCGATGTTCTGCAACGCCATGCCGCGGCCCAGGGCTTCGGCCAGCGTCTGGCGGGCCTGCACGGCGTTCGTGGCGGCGTAGTTGAGGGCGCGGTCGCGGCTGGTGGCGCCGAAGTTGCGCAGGTCGTAGTAGATGCGCTGGAGGAAGTCGGCGACCGCGCCCGCCAAGCGGTCCTGCTCGGGCACCGCGCCCGGCTGGTTGTGGGCGGGCACCGCGCACTCCGCGACCACCGCGTGCGCCAGGGAGGTGACCGACCAGCCGTACAGGCCGCGGGTCAGGTTCACCTCGATCACCGGCACGTGCTGCCCGTTGAACAGCCTGACGGTGCGGCCCGGAAGCGTGCCGGGGACGGAGATGCGGTCCACGAACTCGGGGTCGTCCTCGGCTCGAAGCTGGCGGTCCAGGAAGTCGGTCAGCCGCTCGTACACGCCGGGGCCGTAGCCGCCGACCGGCTCGATCGCGTAGATCGGGGTCAGGTCGAGGTTCAGCGTCCAGATCAGCGGGCGGGCCTCGGAGGGGTTGTCGCGCAGGTAGGCGACCATCTGGCGGGGGTCGTACGGGTTGGCGGGCACGCCCTGCCCGTCGATCTCGACGTCCGGCATGAGCTGCTTGAACGTGTCGCGGCGGGCCTCGGTGCCGAAGTCGTAGCCGAGCGAGCCGAGCGCGTACACCTGCCTGCGCGCCGCGGGCGCCGCCGGCTCGGCGGAGGGCGTCACGCCGGCGCCGAGCGGGGTGGCGGCCACCACCGGCGCGGGCGCGTACGTCTCGGCACCACCGCACCCGCACCCGGCCTCCGCCGCCGGGGAGGCACCGCACGACAACGCCACGGCGCTCTCGTCCGGCGGCGCGGCCGAGACATCCGTCAGGCCGGCGGGCGTGACGGGCGAGGAGGTGGTGGAGGGGGTCGCAGCACAGGTCTCGGCAGAGGTCTCGATGGAGGCCGTCACAGCAGTCACCGCTTTCGTGATGTCGAGTGTTCCGTTGAGATAGCGCGCACACGCGGCCTCAGGGCCGGCCTCGGGTCGGCCGGGCCCGGGCGGGGCGTGGGAGGTGCCGGCTGCACCGCCGTGAGGGCCGTCCGGACCGGTGGCGGGGTCGCACGGGGTGGCGGTGGCGCGCAGCAGCTCGCCGATCGCCGGCAGGTCGGGCTTGCCGCCCTGGCGCAACTGCAGGCAGGCGAGCAGCGCCGCCACGCCGGACACGACGGGGGCGGCCAGGCTGGTGCCGCTCATCGTCGCGGTGCCGCCGCCGGGCAGGGCGACCGGGATGTCGTGGCCGGGCGCGAGCAGGCCCTGGCGGCGGCTGCCGGGCCCGAAGTTGCTGGACGGCAGCACCCGGCCGTGGAAGTCGCAGGCGCCGACGGCCAGCACCCCGTCCAGCGCGGCGGGTACGTGATCGCACAGGCAGCCGTCGTTGCCGGCGGCGGCCACGATCAGCACGCCCTGGTCGCGGCAGCGGCGTACCGCCCGGGTCAGCACGTCCTCGGCCTCGGCGGCGTCGGCGAGCTGGCCGCCGCTGATGTTGACGACGTGCGCGCCGGCGTCGGCGGCCAGCTCGATCGCCCGCGCCAGATCCAGCTGGGACGTGCGCCGCCCCTCCGCGAACACCGGCACGCTCACCACCCGGCAGCCCGGCGCCACCCCGGGAACGGGCCCGTCGTGCCGGCCCAGCAGCACACCGGCCACCGCGGTGCCGTGCGCCACCTTACGGCCCGCCGCTTCCTCGCCCGGCCACAGGTCGCGGATCTGGGTCAGCTTGGCGCCGGTGAGGGCCGGATGCGTCTCGTCGACGAGGCCGTCCACGATGGCGATGGTGATCCGGTCGTCGCCGGTGGTGCGCCGCCACAGCGCTTTCAGGCCGGGGATCGCGGACAGTTCGGCCATGTCGCTCCTGTCGCTGAGGGGAGGTGCGGGGAGGTGCGGGGGCGTTCCCGGGCGGGCGGAGCGCCCGGCGCCGTCATCCGGCGGGCGGGCGAGGCGCCGGGCGCTCGCCCTTTCACCTGCTGTTACTCATCGCCCTCGCCCGCGAACGGGATGCGGTAGAAGTCGATGGACTGCTCGACGCCCGCGAACGGGATCCTCGGGTTCCCGTCCCAGGACTGCTCGACCCCGGCGGACGGGATGGGGATGCGGGGCCAGAGTCCGGACGCCTCGACGCCGGCCTGCTCGGCCGCCGGGACGCCGGTGATGGTGCGCTGGACGGGGGTGGATTGGATGGGCAGCGTCATGGTGCTTCCTTTCGGGTTGAGCGATGGCTCGCCGTGACGTTGTCTCGGAGCTGTCCGAGGCGGGCTACTCGTGGCCGTCGCCGGCGAACGGGATGTCCTTCCAGGTGACGCCGGCGAACAGGGACGGGGTGAGGCCGTCGGCCGCGGTCGCCGAGGCGGTGGGGAGGGTGCGTTCGACGGGGGCGGCCAGGCGCGGCGTTAACGTCTGCGGCATGGTGATGGGATCCTTCCGTTCGGGTGAGCTCCCTGTCGGCCCACACCAACGATGCGCACCTACCGTAATGAGCGAATTACGCTGAGTGATATAGCCATGTCAGCTAGGCCCTACTGGCGCGGAGCAGGCAGTTTTCGCTCCTTGTCAGGCGGGCGGCCATGTGCGGCCCAGCCCGTACGACACGCTCCGGGCTCGTTCGTCATCGACCTGCTGCGACGACCGTCCGCTCAGTCGCCGGCCAGGGCCGCGCCCAGCGGGGTGCGTGCGTAACGGACGGATCGGCCCGTGCGCGTCCGCGTGACCAGGCCGGATTCGCGCAGCACCGTCAGGTGGCCGCCGACCGCGCCCAGGCTGAGCCCCAGCTGCCGGACCAGTTGCGTGGTCGTCGCCGGCACCTCCAGCGCCCGCAGCACCTGCGCGCGGTGCGGGCCGACCAGCCGCGCCAGCGCCGCCGCGCCGCCCTCAGGGGGTGGCGGCGGTCCCAGCAGGCTCGCGACGCCGCGCGCCGGATACACCAGGGCGTACGGCCAGGGCGGCTCGACGTAGCTGATGAGGGTGCCGAAGACGGTCGGCATCAGCAGCAGGCCCTTGCCGCCCAGCCGGTGCCGCTGCCACGCGTCCCGGGGGCCGGTGCGCACCTCGATCACGCCGTCGGCGCCCTCGGAGCGCCAGCGCACCCGCGGATCCAGGTCGGACAGCGCCGCGGCCCAGCCGTACATGGCCAGGTGCCCGGCGCGGTGCACCAGGTCGCGTTCCAGCACCGTACGCAGGCGCGGCCAGTCCGGCTCGACCAGCGCGTGCCAGGTCGCCTCGATCGCGTCCGCCAGCCGGGTGAGCACGTCCGGGGCGGACAGGATCTCCTGGACGCGGCGCGGCGGCGCGGGCAGGCCCGCCAGGTTGCGGACGATCTCCGCGCGGGCCTGGTGCGGCGGGGTCGCCCGCACCACGGCGAGCTCGGCCGCGAAGTCGCCGCCGCGGCCCGGCGGCGGCGGATGGATGAAGTCGGCGTTGTAGGCCCCTCGGCGGAACAGCGCCGTCAACGCCGCGACCGCGGGCGTCTCGCGCAGCAGCCGCGCGTACCGGGGCGCGACACGCTCCGCCCAGGGCCGCAGCGGCCCGGCCGGCTGCTTGCCCGCCGCCACCCGCAACGCATTCATCGCCTCCCCGAGCGGCGAGATCGCGTAACGGGTGTGGGCCACGTCGACCGGCCCGACTTCGATGGCCAGCATCTTTCGCCTCCACACGAAACCCTAACGCCCGCGTCGGGCCTGCCCGGAGACTGGCCCGCGTGACGACGCTCCAGAACGCGCCCGATCCCGCACAGGGACTCGTGCCGCAGGCCGCCCCCGAGTCCGCACGGGAGCCCGCGCAGGGGTCCGGGCAGCGGGCCCCGCACGAGTGCGCGCAAGTGTCCGAGCAGGAGCCCACGCACGAGGCCGCACACCGGTCCGTGCACCAGCCCAGTCAGGTCCGCGCGTGTCGGCCGGTGCAGGAGGAGGCGCAGGTGCGGGCCGGCTACCGTGAGGTGTTCGCGGTCGGGCAGTTCCGTGTGCTGTTCTCCGGGTACGTGCTCTTCCTCGGCGGCGAGACCGTGAAGATGCTCGCGCTCTCGGTGACCGTCTACGCCGGCACCGGCTCGCCGCTGCTGGGCGCGCTGGCCTACGTCACCGGTTTCCTGCCTCACGCTCTTGGCGGGACGCTGCTGCTGGCCTACGCCGATCGGTGGCCGCCGCGGGCCGTGATGGTGGGTTATGACCTGATTCGGGCCGTGCTCGCCGCCGTGCTCGCCGCCGGCTTACTCTCTCCCGTCGGGATGCTGGTGCTGGTGTTCGTCGCCGGCGTGCCCGGCGCGGTCGCCTCCGCGGCGCGCGGCGCGTTGCTGCCCGAGCTGCTCGACGGCGATCGGTACGTGCTCGGCCGGGCCCTGTTCTCCATGGCCGCGGGTGGTACGCAGGTGCTCGGGTTCGCGGCGGGCGGGATGCTGATCGCGGTGCTCGGCCCGTGCGGTGCGCTCTGGGTCACCGTGGTGAGCTGTCTGCTGTCGGCCGCACTGCTGCGCCTGCGGCTGGCCGAGCGACCGCACCGCGCTGCGGCGACCGCGGAGGGCGGGGTGCGTGAGACGTGGCGGGTCAATCGTGAGCTGCTGCGCCGGACCACGGTGCGTTCGTCGTTGCTGGCCCAGTGGCTGCCGGCCGCGCTCGTGGTGGGTGCCGAGGGGGTGCTCGTTCCGTACGCCGACCGGATCGGCGTGCCGGGTGCGGCCGGGATGCTGTTCACCGCCGTAGCGCTCGGCATGCTCGCCGGTGATCTCGTGATCGGGCGGCTGGTCGCCCCACGATGCAGGGAGCGGCTGGCTGGGCCGCTGGCGTTGTTGCTCGGGGCGCCGTTGCTCGGGTTCGTGCTCTCGCCCGGGCCGGTTGTGGCCGCGTTGCTGCTGGCCGGGTCCGGGTTCGGGGTCGCGTACCAGCTGGGGCTGGCCCGGCGGTTCCTGGAGGTGGTGCCGGAGGGGAACCGCGGGCAGGCGTTCGGGCTGGCGTTGACCGGGACCATGACGGCGCAGGGGGTGTTCGCGGCGGGCGGTGGGGCGCTGGGTGAGGTGGCGGCGCCCGGGCTGGTCGTGGGTGCGGCGGGCGCGGCGTCCCTGCTGTCCGTCCTGGCGCTCTGGCGCGTGCTCACGTCATACCCCCGCGTCGCATCCTCGCGCCGCACCGCCGCGCCCCGGAAGTCCGGCGCGAGGCCGTGAGGATGGGGCGCGGCCGTGAGGATGGAGCCCGGCCGTGAGGATGGAGCCCGGCCGCGAGGATGGGCGCGGGCATCACGCCGGAGCGCCGCCATCACGCCGGAGCGCCGCCATCACGCCGGAGCGCCGCCATCGGGCCGGCGTGCGGCGGTGACCCCGGGCGCGGGCCATCCACCTGGACCGTCCCTCTCAGGACGGGCCGGAGTGCGGTCACGGACTGATGCGGGTCCAGCGTTGGTTGGTGGCGCCGCTGCAGGACCAGATCTGGAGCTTGACGCCGTTCGCCGTGGAGTAGTTGGGCACGTCCAGGCACTTGTTCGCCCCCACGGCGGTGATGCTGCCGTCGGTGTTGAAGCGCCACTGCTGGTTGCTCTGGCCGTTGCAGTCCCAGATGGCGACCCCGGCGCCGTCGGCGGTGCTGCGGTTGGACACGTCCAGGCACTTGCTGCCGTAGACGCGCAACTCGCCGCTCGCGGTGGGGCTCCACTGCTGGTTGGGCTGGCCGTTGCAGTCCCAGATCTGGGCTTGGGCGCCGTTCGTCTGGGATGCGCCGGTGACGTCGAGGCAGCGGCCCGAGCCGACGCCTCTGATGGCGATCGCGCCCGAGGGGTTGTCCCCGGGCTGGCCGATGCTGCCGGAGACGGACTGGAGTGCCGCGTACCAGGCGGCGGCCATCTTGTCGTAGCCGCCGGCGGTCGGGTGGATGCCGTCGATCAGGTCGGAGGTGGTGAGCTTGCTGTGCATGTCGACCAGGTGGACGTGCTTGCCGCTGCTCACCTTGCTCTGCACGATGCCGGGGATGGCGGCGTTGAACGTGCGGGCGGCGGCCTCCTGCCCGGAGTTGGACAGCGGGATGATGGTGGCGACGAAGACGTCCGCGGACGGCACGGCCGTGGTGATGTGGTCGATCAGGGCGGACAGCCGTTGCGGGGCGCCGGAGACGTTGTAGTTCTGCAGGATGTCGTTGGTGCCGATGTGGAGCAGGACGGTACGCGGCGTGTACGTGCGCAGCCAGCCGGCGATGTTGGCGTCGATCTGGTCGATGCGCCAGCCCGGGTGGCCTTCGTGATCGTGGTCGCCGAGGTTGCCGGGCCCGTTGAACTGGGAGCCGACGAAGTCGACGGTGTAGCGGCCGGCGGCGAGGCGTTGCCACAGGCCGATGCGGTAGCCGCCCGGCACCTGGGTGCCCTCAGTGATCGAGTCGCCGAGCGGCATGACGCGCACTCCCCCGTTCGACTCGGCGCCGGCGACCCCGGTGCCCAGCATCGTGCCGGTCGCGGCTAACGCCACCACCGTGAGCACGAGGGCCCACCATCGTCTCCAGGTCCGCGGTTCGCTTGGTCGCATGGGTCCGCCTCCGTTGTTAGCGCTAACAACCCGCTGAGCGGTCGAGCTCCCGCCTTCGGGTTGAGGGAAGTGGTGGCGGACGGAGCAAATCCGAGTCCGAAAGGTACTGTCAAGAGTGCCGTAGCTTGCGCGGGCCGGAGGGCGTCCTTCGGCTCGCACTCACCGTGGCTTACCGAGGTGAGATGCTTTCAGCCGGTGCATGCGTGCCCATGAAAGTTTCATGATCCCGCGCAGGGAGCGTCCGGCCAGAGCGTCACATGACGGCCGAAAGTTGCGGTCGCGATCTTGACAGTTTTCGGGGCGATCCTCACACTGATGGCCCTAAGTGATCTCGCCACGGAAGAGAACATGACTCACAGCGACGGAGGGGCGGGCTCGCCGGCCCCCGAAGAGGTTCCGAGCCCGAGGATCAACCCGCACATCCCCCACCCGGCTCGGATCTACGACTACCTTTTGGGCGGCAAGGACCACTTCGCCTCCGACCGCAAGGCCGCGGAAGCGCTCATCGAGGTGTCTCCGGGCACGCGCGAGGGCGTGCGCGCGCATCGCGCGTTCCTGGGCCGGGCGGTGGGCTATCTGGCGGCCGAGGCCGGGATCACCCAGTTCCTGGACATCGGCACCGGGATCCCCACCCAGGACAACACCCACACGATCGCCCAGAAGGCCGTGCCCGAGGCCCGGGTGGCCTACGTGGACAACGATCCGATCGTGCTGGTGCACGGCCGTGCGCTGCTGACCGGCGACCCCGCGGGCCTGACCGACATGATCGAGGCCGACCTGCGGCAGCCGGAGAAGATCCTGGCCGATCCCGCAGTTCGGCGGGTGATCGACTTCACCCGGCCGGTGGCCGTCATCCTGGCCGGGGTCATGCACTTCATCACCAACGAGGAGGACCCGTACGGGCTGGTCGAGCAGCTGAAGGCCGCGGTGCCGAGCGGCAGCCACCTGCTGCTGTCGCACATCACGCTCGACTTCGCCGAGCAGGTGCGCCGCGAGGACTTCACCAAGCCCTACGACAACAGCACCGCCCCCATGGTGCCGCGCACCTACGACGAGACGCTGCGGTTCTTCGAGGGCTGGGACCTGGTGGAGCCGGGCCTCGTCGAGGTGGTGACGTGGCGGCCGGACCTCACCGAGTACCAGGAGCAGATCCCCGGCGGCCACGCCTGGGCCTACGGGGGCCTGGCCGTCAAGCCGTGAGCGTTACTTCCGCGGCTTCTGCTTGACGGACTCCTGATAGACGTCCGCGTACGTGCGCGAGTCCTTGATGAGCCCGTCGGCGAAGGCGGCGACGTCGTCGCCGATGAGCTCCAGCACGCCCTTGCCGGCCGCCGCGCCCTCCTCGAAGAAGTCGACGAGCCCCGACAGCAGGTCTCCTTCGGTCAGTTCGAGCGGCCCGACCTTGAAGTAGTACCGCTGGATCTCCTTGTAGACGATCTGGTAGTCCGGCGGCAGCGCCTTGACCCGGGCCAGGTGCGCCCGCCACTGCCTCTTGCCTTCGATGATGTCCTGGATGCCCACGTCAGCCTCCCAGCCGGCCCAGTTTCCTTGCGACATTCCTGTTCAGCTGCGCGCGCCACCGGTCGCGAAAGGTGCGGGCGCCTTCTCCGCCGGCCAGTGCCGCGCAGAAGCCCGCGATGTCGTCGCCCAGCACGTCGTGAATGCTCTGCCCGTCGGCGGCCGTTTCTTCGAGCAGCCCGAGAGCGCCGTCGAAAATGGGCATCAGGTTCCGGCCGGTGAAATCGCCGTACAGGAAAAGGTGGCTCTTGATCTGTTCCCAGGCCGCCCGGTGATCGGGCGGCAGGGCCGCGGCCCGCGCTTCGAAGGCTTTCCATTCGCGGGTGAGATCGCTGCCGGTGATGGTTTCCCAGAAGCTCATCTTCCGCCCTCCTTGAGCTTGTCGATCCGCGATGAGACGTACTCCCATTTCGCCCAGAAGGTCGCCAGCTCTTTGCGCCCCGCGTCGTTGAGCGCGTAGAACTTCCGGGGCGGGCCCTGCTCGGACGGTCGTTTCGTCACCTGGACGAGCTTGTTCTTCTCCAGCCGCAACAGGATGGTGTAAACCGTTCCTTCGACGACGCCGTGGAAGCCGAGTTCGTTCAGCCGGCGGGTGATGGCGTACCCGTAGGTTTCCTCGCGGCCGATGATCTGCAGCACGCAGCCCTCGAGCGTGCCTTTCAGCATCTCCGTCAGGTCGTCCATCGTGGTCCTTTTCGATCTCTCCAGTGGTACTCGGTAGCACCAAGTACCACTACACAGTACCACAGAGTAGCGCGCTCGTACCGGCGCAGAAGGCACGAAACTTCCGCGCTTCGCGACCGGTGATCGCTAGGCTGCGGCAATGGAACCCGGAACCGGTGTGCCCGAGCGCCCCGTCAACGTACAGCGCCCTGACTGGATCACGCCCGTCACCGAGCCTCTCGACCCGGCGGTCGCGGTGAACGACTACGACAGCTTCGCCGAGGAGTACGCGGCGGAGAACGAGAACAGCCTCCTCAACGCCTACATCGAGCGGCCGGCGATGCTGGACCTCGCCGGAGACGTGTCCGGCCGCCGGATCCTCGACGCCGGCTGCGGCTCGGGCGCCCTCACGGCCCGGCTGCGCGAGCGCGGCGCCATCGTCACCGGCATCGACGCCAGCGCCGGGATGCTGGCGGTGGCCCGGCGGCGGCTCGGCGACGACGCGGACCTGCGGGTGGCCGACCTGCGGGAGCCGCTGCCGTTCGGCGACGACGAGTTCGACGACGTCATCGCCTCCCTCGTGCTGCACTACCTGGAGGACTGGGGGCCTACGCTGGCCGAGCTGCGGCGCGTGATCAAGCCCGGCGGGCGGCTGATCGCGTCGGTCAACCACCCGTTCGTGGAGTGGCTGTCGGAGGATCCCCGGCCCGTCTATCGCGACACCACCAGCTACACCGATCTGTGGACGTTCGGCGGGAAGCAGTACCCGCTGACCTTCTGGCGGCGGCCGCTGCACGCGATGACCGGCGCCTTCACCGACGCGGGCTTCCGCCTCTCCGCCATCAGCGAGCCGAAGACCGCCCCGGACGCCCCGGAGCCGTTCGACGGCATCAGCTTCATGTGCTTCGTCGTCGAGGTGCCGCAGTCGGCCGCGTGACCGGCGGGCAACTGCCGACTGCGGCAGGAGATCGACGGCCGCCTTCAGCATCGTCGCCGACGCGGTGACCCCCGGAGTTCGCGCACTCCGGGGGTCACCGCCGGCCTCGCGGCACCCGCACGGCGTCAAGGCGTGGGCGCTCGGTCCGGCCACCGCCCGGCGCCTCTGGGCGGTCTCGGCCGGCCCGGTCGGAGCCGGCCGCCGGGGCGCGCGTCAGGGCTGGGCATCGAGCCAGTCCTGGAAGGTGGGCCCGGCCAGCTTGGCGTGCGGGCCGGGCAGGAAGGCGCCGGCGGCGGCGAGCTCGGCGTCCGGCATGCCGGCGCCGTCGACGCCGACGACCTTGATGCCGCGCCGGGCGCCGAGCAGCCGGGCCGCCTCGGCCATGATCTCCTGGCGGGGCCCGGCGATCTCGGGGATCGGCGTGCCGGGAGCGGGCTCCTCGGGGGCCAGGGCCAGGGCGATCAGCTCCTCGGCGACGGCGCGGCAGGCCACGAGCTGGGTGGGCAGGGCCGGGACGTAGGCGACGTCCCCCTGCTGCCAGTCGAGGAGCTGGCCGACGAACTCGTGGAACTGCGCCGCCCGCAGGACGCGGACCGGCAGCGGGCCGGGCAGCAGGACCTCCTCGTGCACCTTCTTGGCGGCGAGGAAGCCGGCGGTGGCCTTGTCGGCGCCGATGATGGACGCCATCGCGATCCGAGCGGCGTGGGCTTTCTGCCCGCATTCGTGCAGGTTGCGGGCGGAGGTGCGGAAGAACTCGGTGGCCGCGTCCTGGTCGGAGTCGTGCCAGGAGGCGACGTCGATGATGACGTCGGCGCCGGCGAGCGCTGCGGCCAGGCCCTCGCCGGTGATGACGTCCACACCGGTGGCGCGCGACATCGGCACGGCGCGGTGCCCCTGCTCGGTCAGGACGTCGACGACGTGGCGGCCCAGCCGCCCGGTCGCGCCCGCGACCGCGACGGTGTAAGTGGTGCTCATGGTGGTGGTGCCTTTCTCAGTCGGTGTAGTTCTGGCCGGGCGGCATGCCGGGGATGGGCTTGGCGATGAGCGCGGCGGGGGTGAAGAAGCCGATGTGGGCGATCGCCATGATGAGCGACCACATGGCCCGGTGGTCGTAGTGCGCCGCCGCTCTGGCGTACATCTCGTCGGGCACGCGCTCCCCGGAGGGGTTCGAGGTGAGGGCCGCCTCCACCAGCTCCAGCGCGGCGCGCTCGGCGGGGGTGAAGCAGGTGGCGTCGCGCCAGGTGGCCACGACGGTGATGCGCTCCTCCGGCTCCTCGATCCGGCGCAGCCTGCTCGACATCCTCGCGCCGGACGTCGTCGCCCTGAGCGACGGCGGCGGAGTCAGGCACGCCCTGCTGCGGCCCGTCGTGGGCATCGAGAACGTGGCGCGCCTGCTGGCCGTCGGCTGGTGGAAGCGCGACGCGGACAGGTCGGTCGAGCTGGTGCAGATCAACGGCGGCCCGGGCCTGCTCGTGCGGGTCGACGGCGAGATCGACGGCGTGGTGGCGGTACGCGTGGAGAACGGCTACGTCACCGGCGCCTACCACGTGCGCAACCCCGAGAAGCTGTCGCGGGTGGAGCGGGAGATCGCGGTGACGCGCCGCGCGTGACGAGCCGCGAGATGACCCAGGTCAGGCTCGCCCCCCTGCGAGGGTCAGCCGCCGGGGCCGGTCCGCTGGATGGGGGCGCCGTCGCCGTTCTCGGGCAGGTCGCCGCGCCGCACGAGGCTCGGCGGGGGCGCCGGGGTGCCGCCGTCGCCGACGGCCGGGCGGGCGCCTTCCGCCGCCCGCTTCAGCACCGCCCGGTCCACCTGGCCGACGGGGCAGACGAGCTTGACGTAGTGGTCCTTGCGGACGGCGACGTACGCCTGCCGGCCCTCGTGCACGGTGTACCAGCCTCCGCCGTCGTCACGCTCGCAGGTGCCCACGCACTCGTACGGCGTGCGGTCCACCCGCAGCTCCACCTGCTCGCCTCCGGGCCCGGTGTAGACGGCACCGAAGCCGTCCTCGCCGACCCCGCCCACGGACTGCTCGGCCAGCTCGAAGCCGGGCAGGTCGACGACGTACATCAGCTCGGGCGCCACCCCCTGCGTCCGCGCCCGGTCGATGACCTCCTGGCTGAGCGCCGCGCCGCTGCCGCAGCCGGCCACGACCAGGGCGGCGGCGACGAGCGTGGCAAGGGACCGCGACGCCAGGCCGGCCGGCTCGGGATCCTGGTACCCGGCCGGCGGCCTGCCGCCGCCGTGCTCCTTGCCGGTCATGAGATCGCCGCCAGGTCTCGGGCCGTGACAGGGCGGAAGGTGGGCAGCGCCGCCACCAGGTCGGCCTGGGTGACGCCGGAGCCGTTGAGCATGACCAGCGCGCCGCCCGTCCGGGCGAACAGGGTGACCCAGCCGGAGTCGGCGCCGGTGCGAACCCAGCGGTCCCCCGGAAGGGCGGTGCAGTGCAGGGCCGCACCCAGGTTCTCGGTGACGGCCAGGCAGGAGTCGCGCGGGCTGCCGGCCGAGGCGGGCCAGACCGTGACCTGGATCTCGGAGAATCCCCGGTCCGGCGTGGCGTCCCGCCAGTACTCCAGCCACGTGGACGGCCGCGGGCCGACGGCGTTGAGATCCACGTGGACCAGCCGGTAGCCTCCGATCCGGGGAGCGATCAGCGGCACGCCGGACGTCTCGAAGCCGCGGACCTCGAGCCAGGCCCGGATCTGCGGCTCGCGCTGCGCCGCGCACCAGGACACGAGGGGCACGACGGTGACCAGGGCCACCGCCCACCAGCGTACGGGCGAGGTGAGCGACCACACCGCCAGCGCGAAGCCGGCCACGCCCCCGGCCACGTAGACGGGGACGACCAGGACGGGCAGGCGGCCGATCAGCTCCGACTCCGGCACCGGCGCCAGCACCGCGAGGGCGCCGATGAGCAGCCAGGCCACCGCGCCGCCGGCGGGACCGGTCACGCCCCAGCGCGGCAGCCGGGCCAGCCGCGCAGCCAACGCGCCCAGGCTCATCGCCGCGAGGAGCGTGACCGCCGGCAGAGCGGGCCCGCCGCGCTCTTCCCCCTGGAGGTCCGCGCTGATGACGGCCGCGGGAAAGGCCGTGATCAGCCCAATGAGGGCGGTGCGCCACATCGGGATGACCTTCGTCGATAAATCGTGCATGTCCCTACATTGTCGCGGCCGGCCATGCCGGGACGAGCGCGAAACGACTCAATCCGGCAGTGAGTAGTTCAGCCGCAGTGGACGTTGTTGAGCTTGACGCTCGTCCAGGACGGCGAGATGCCCTCGACGTCGATGCACTGGCCGGGCGCCGAGACGTAGACCGGGCCGGCGTAGTACTTGTAGTTGCCGGCGTCGCTGTCCTCGCCGCTGCCGTCGCCGCGCGAGATCACCACGCCCTTCCAGCTCGTGGTGTTGGCGTAGGGGCCGTCGCCGTAGGTGATGGCGCAGTTCTTGCCGGTGCTGGAGCTGTAGTACACCTCCAGGATGCCCGTGCGGTAGCCGTACTTCTCGACGCCGATGCTGTAGACGCCGACCCGGCTGTAGCTGCTGCCGCAGGGCCCGGCCGCACTGGCCGGGGTGGCGACGGCCGCCAGCGTGGTGGTGGTGACCAGGACGGCGCCGGCCAGGAGGGTCGCCGGCTTGCGTGTGCGCACGTGGTTCCTTTCGCTTGCCTCGATGCTGTGATCATGAGTACCACCGGCTCACGATCGCCATCCGGCGCTTCCGATCAATGTGATAGTTCACACATGGTCAACAAAGCGGTCATACCGGCCAATCGGGCGAGCGGCCGAGGAGGGTGAGGACGTCCTCGAAAGGCGAGCCACCCGTGCTGGGCAGCGCGGGCCTGAACGCCGCACCGGGCCGCAGCCGCGCCTCCCCGTCCGGTACGGCCCGCGCCACCTGCAGAGCGGCCTCCTGCACCTCGGCCGAGAAGCGCACGTCGATGCCCAGGGGCTTGGCCAGGTCCCAGGAATGCACGACGTAGTCGACGAAGTGGAAGCTGATCGCCCGCGCGGCCGGGAACGACCCGCCGAGCTCGGGCAGCGGGACCAGCCGGTCCAGCGCCCCGTCGGCGGCGAAGGCCGACAGCACTCGCTCGGCCGCGGCCCGGTAGGCGGCGGCCGGGTCGTCGCCGAGCGGCCGCACCTCCCAGTGGGCGAGGTCGTCGTCACCCTGGAACGCCGCGGCGAAGCCGTGGTGCTGGGCCGTCATGTGTGCCAGCAGGTCGCGCACGGTCCATCCCGCGCAGGGCGTCGGCAGGGACAGGTCGGCCGGCTTGAGCGTGGCCGCCACGTCGAGGCTGGTACGGACGGCCTCGGCGTCCAGCGCGACGAGGTTCGAGTTAGTAAGCATCTGCACATAATCTACACACGCTTATCATTTGGCAAGCCGGTATTTTGGGACGGGTGACCGAGCGCCCCGACCTCGCCGAGATGCTGCGTCCCGTCGTGCAGTCCCTGATCGCCGCCGAGCTGCCCGTGCTGGCCGCGCACGACGTCTCGATGTGGGGATATGTCGTGCTCGGCGCGCTCGACAACGGCACCGTCCGCACGCAGGCGTCCCTCGCCGAGGCCGTCGGCGCCGACAAGACCCGCATCATCGACACGCTCGACAAGCTGCAGGCGGCCGGGCTGATCACCCGCGAGCCGGACCCGCGGGACCGTCGCGCGCGGATCCTCGCGATCACCGCCAAGGGCCGCACGGTGCGCAGGGCCATCAGAGACCGGATCCAGGCCAACGAGAACCGGCTGCTCGAACGCCTGCCTCCGGCCGATCGCGAAGGTTTCCTCAACGCGGCGCGGGCGCTTCACCGGCTGCCGCGCGAGGAGTTCATGGGATGACGTCACCAGCCTTGACGGCGGCGGCGGTCAGGGCGTGGCGTGCCGCGACTCCGGTTCGCGGGCGGCGCGGCGGCGCTGCCGGTCGGCCGGGGCCGGGGTGCTGTGGAAGTGCAGGCCCAGCACCGATCCCAGGTCGGTCTGCTCCAGGGTGACCTGGTCGCACAGGTGCTGGATGATCCACAGCCCGAACCCGCGGCTGCCGGTCGGATCGACGTGCGCCGCCTTCAGGTGCTCGGGCGTCAGCCGGCCGCCGACGTCGGAGATCTCCACGGTGATGCCGTGCTCGTGGGCGCGGGCGGTGACCACGCCCGCCCTGCCGCCGTGGTCGAGCACGTTGGTGACCGCTTCGTTGACCGCCACGACCAGGTCCTCGAGCCGCTCGCCCGCCAGCCCGTGGTGGCGGCCGTGCAGCTCTACCAGGTCGCGGATGTAGCCCAGGTCGGGGCTGATGGGGCAGCGCAGCTCGAACTCCGCACTCATGATGACCGTGCCCGCGCGGGTCGGGGACAGAAGGTTGGGGGCGCGGGCTTCCTCTGACCGGCTTTCCGGCTGGGCGATCGTTAAACGGCACAGCCGGGCGAGCCCCGTGCGCCGGCCGCGGTCCGGGGCGGCTCCACCTCTGAGAAACCGCAGGCAGGACAGGCAGCGGCCGCGCGCGAAAGCGGGGCGGTGGCATAGATCCCGCCGGAGCGGGCAGCAAGAGTGGCTGACCCTCGTCAGCGAGTTGCGCCGGGCGCATCGGACCGACCTGGGATGGGTGGGTCGTCGGCGCCGGGCAGGAAGGCGGAAACGGCGGCCACATTGTTCGTCGGCTTTGTGCCTCGATGGACATCGAGGCACATCGAGGCACATCGACCCACCTCGGCGTACATCGACGCCGTTTCACCGGCCCGGGCGTCCCCCGCCCCGGCGCGTCTTCGCACCGCAGTGCCGCGCGGCGCCGCAGCGGCCTCCTCCGGCCCGTACCCGGCACGGGTCGTGAGCGCTGACCGATTGTTCCCGAGCACGTGGGAGGACCGATGACGGCCGAGACCGGCGCCGGCCATGTCTCCATCCGCCCCGTCGTGGACCCGCACGGCCTGAGCATCAGTGGTGAGCTGGACCGCGACGCCGCGCCCCTGCTGGCCCGCGCCCTGGCGTGGGCGGTGCGGAGCGGCACCGGCGACATCCATCTCGACCTCGGCGGGGTGACCTTCATCGACGTCGCCGCGGTGCGGCTGATCGCCCGTACCGCCGCCGAGCTGCCCACGCCGCGCAGGCTGATCGCCGACCCGCTGACGCGGCCGGCGAGCAGGCTGCTGCACCTGCTGGGCTGGCGGCTCGGCCAGGACAGGAACCTGTACGTGCCGCTCAACGGTGACGACCCGCCCTGCCTCGACCTGTACGGCGGCCGGCCGATCACCCCGCACGACCCGGCCCGGTGAGCGCGGGGCGCCCGCAGCGCGGCGAAGCCGTCATCATCGCGTAAGAATTGTCCCCGCCTCCGATCTTTAGGCTCACTCCATGCTTCTCACAGCCCGAGTGACAGCCGCCGTCGCCGCTTCGGCCGTGCTCCTGACCGCCTGCGGCACCGCGCCGGCGCGACCGTCCGCCACCACGGCGGGCGGCCAGGCGCCGGCGTCGGCCGTTCCGTCGGCGTCGCGGTTCACCGCCAAGACCCTGGACGGCCAGGAGTTCACCAGCGAGACCCTGAAGGGCAGGCCGGTGGTGTGGTGGTTCTGGGCGCCGTGGTGCCCCAAGTGCCGGTCCGAGGCTCCGCACGTCAAGGCGGCCGCCGCGGCCTACCGCGACGTGACCTTCGTCGGGGTGGCGAGCCTCGACAGTGAGGCGGCGATGAAGGAGTTCGTCCAGCAGACCGGCACCGGGGGCATCACCCACCTGTCCGACGAGAAGGGCGCGGTGTGGGCCGCGTTCGGTGTCGCCTCGCAGTCCACGTTCCTGTTCATGAGACCGGACGGCACCACCACCAAGGCCACCGGCCCCCTGGACGGCGAGGAACTGACCGCACACGTCGAGAAGCTGCGCACGGGATGACCGACCCGGCGATGAACGCCCTGCCCGCAAGCGCCCTGCCCGCAAGCGCCCTGCCCGTAAGCGCCCTGCCGGTGAACGCCCTCCCGCTGGACGACCTGCCGCTCGCGCTGGCCGTGACGGCGGGGAGCGTGGCCGCGTTCAACCCGTGCGGGTTCGCCCTGCTGCCCGCCTACCTGAGCATGCTCCTGGCCGGCGACCGCGGCGGCGTGCCGCGGTCGCTGGCCTTCTCGGCCGCGATGACCGCGGGCTTCGTCACCGTCTTCGGCCTGTTCGGCCTGGTCGTCACGCCGCTGGCGCTGTCACTGGGGCGTTACCTGCCGTGGGTGACGATCGTCATCGGCGTGGCGTTGCTGGTGCTGGGCGGCCGGCTGCTGGCCGGCCGCGAGGTGCTGCTGCGCGTGCCCGCCCTGCGCACGGGCACCCTGTCCGGGTACGGCTACGGCCTGTCGTACGCGGTCGCGTCGCTGTCGTGCACCGTCGGCCCGTTCCTCGCCATCACCTCCGCCTCCCTGACCAGCGGCGGCCTCCTGGGCGGCCTGGCGGTCTTCGTCGCGTACGCGCTGGGCATGGGCATGGTGATCACCCTGCTCTCGCTGGCGGTCGCGCTCGCGCGCGGCGCCGCCGTGCTGCGGATGCGCCGCGTGATGCCGTACGTGCCGCGCGTCAGCGGTGTGCTGCTCGTCCTCGCCGGCCTCTACGTCGCCTATTACGGCTGGTACGAGCTGCGCGTCTTCGCCGGAGCCGCCGCCGACGACCCGGTCATCGGCGCGGCGACCAGGCTGCAGGGCGTGCTCACCGGCTGGCTGGAGCTGCTCGGCCCGGCCGGGATCGCCGTCGCGCTCGCCGCGGTGCTGCTCCTGGCGGTCGGTACGCGCCGCGCGTTCCGCCGCCCCCGCGAGCCGCGCACGCCCGCCGGCGAATCCTGAGGCGGCTCTCGTGGGTCATCGGCCCGGTGTTCACCCCGCCTGCGTGCCGGCGGGGCTCTGGCAGGAAGTGGACCGCAGACCTGTGCAGCTCCGCTCCCCCGCGATCAGCAGCACGATGCCGATCATGAGCACGGCGCAGGTCAGCATCACCAGCATGCACCAGACGTGCAGCAGCGACCGGCCCCCGGCCGTGACGGGAAGCGGCTCCGTCTCTCCGGACGGCACGAAGTCCTCATCGTGCGGCGAGCCGGAGAGCATGACGTCCTCATCGTGCGGCGAGCCGGAGAGCATGACGTCCTCATCGTGCGGCGAGCCGGAGAGCATGACGTCCTCATCGTGCGGCGAGCCGGGGAGTATGGCGTCCTCGTCGTGCGGTGCTCCGGAGAGGATGGCGTCGAGCTCGGGCTCCTCCCGGATCAGGCGGCGTTCCAGCTCCGCCAGCGCCCGGCGCTCCGCCCGCGAAAGCCCCACGTCCCAGCCTCCCTCTCGCCCGCTGCTCACCCACCCCGGCGCGGCCACCCGCTGCGGCCCCCGGCTCGCCCGTCCCCACGGTCGTCGCAGCTCGGCAGGCGTCCATTCCACCCAGATCGGACCGGCGGGCCAAGAAACGCATGCACACTGCAACAAAGCTGTGATGCGGATCGCCGGCCCTTCCGCCCGCACCACCATGCACACTGCAAATCTTGCACAGGGCCATGAACATCCCGGGCCCGATGCCCCATGGCTGAGGGCGCCGTCCAGCGGGCTCCCCTGCCCGATACCCGAACCGTGTAGAACTGGTCGAATGAAAGACCGTTCCCCCGGCCGGATGGACACCGAGGATCTCCGAGCCGTCATCTCGGCTGTCCTCACGGGGTCGCGGCTGCTGGTCTCCATCGCGGCCCGCTCCCTGGCCGCCGTACAGGACCGGGTGACGCTCCCCCAGTTCCGCATGCTGGTCGTGCTGTCCGTACAAGGTGAGACGAACCTGGTCACCATGGCCGACGCGCTGGCCGTGAACAGCTCCACGGCGTCGCGCATGGCCGACCGGCTGGCGACGGCCGGGCTGATCGTGCGCGAGACCAACCCGCACAACCGCCGCGAGACGCTCATGCGCCTCACCCTGGAGGGCCGGCGCCTGGTGGACGACGTCATGACGCGCCGCAGCGAGGAGATCGCCGCCATCGTCTCCCGGATGACGCCGCTGGAGTCGCAGGCGCTGATCGCGGCGATGACCGCGTTCAACAAGGCGGGCGGCGAGCCACCGGCGAACCTGCGCTATCCCCTCGGCTGGCCCGACCGCTGAGCCTGACCCCTGAGCCGGTCACGGCACCACAGGTCAACCGGCGGGCCACCTTTCCGGCGCGCTGTTCCGGGGTTCCGTCGGCGAGCAACCATCCGGGTGGCCGGAGGTGAGGGGCTGAAGCAGTCTCGCGCCGCCGTTTGACGCCAAGACGGCTTGCGGTGGCGTCACCATGGCGTCACTATGGCGTCATGGACCTTGCGCCGTATGTGGATCGTCTCCGTCGCGAGCTGGCGATCGCGGCCGGAGCCGGCGGTGAGGAAGCCCGGGCCCTGGCCGAGCGGCTGGCCGCGACGCTCGATTCGGCCACCCGGCTCGCGCTGCTCGAAGCCCTGTCCGCCGCCGCGGACGAGATCACGCACGACCTGACGCCCGGATCGGTCGAGGTGCGCCTGCGGGGCCGCGATCCCGATTTCGTGGTGACGCCACCGCCGGCCGCGCCGCCGCCTCCGCACGAGGAGAGGCCGGCGCCGCCGCCTCCCGAGGCGGAGGAGGGGGGCACGGCCCGGATCTCGCTGCGCGTTCCGGAGCAGCTCAAGCCCCGCATCGAGGAGGCGGCGGCGCGGGACGGGCTGTCGGTCAACGCCTGGCTGGTCCGGGCCGTCGCCGCCGCGCTCGATCCCGGCGCCGCGAACGAGCGTTCCGGGCGGCGGCCCGCGCGGCAGTCGGGCAACCGCTACAGCGGCTGGGTGCGCTGATGACCACGACAACCCACGACGGGGGGATCGGTATGCCGACCTTCGACACCTCTGAGCCCATCACCGCCGTGCTCGACACGGCGACCGCCACCATCCGGATCGACGCGAGCGACCGCACCGACACGGTCGTCGAGGTGCGTCCGAGTGACCGCCACAACGACGCCGACGTGGAGGCGGCCCGGCACACCCGGGTCGAGTTCCACGACGGCAGGCTCGTGGTGCGCACCGAGAGGGAGTACTCCGGCCCGGGCGCCGACTGGGGGCTGTCGCTGGGCAAGCTCGTCGAGTCGCCCGCGGACTGGGCGCGCTCGCTGCTGCTCGGGCCCGGCTCGATCGAGGTGACGGTCGAGCTGCCGGCCGGCTCCCGGCTCGACGTCAAGACGGCGGGGAGCGTCGTGTGCCGGGGGCCGCTCGGCGAGGTGTCAATGTCCACCTCCTACGGCGACCTCCAGGTCGAGCAGGCCGGGCGGCTCCGGCTGAAGAGCACCTACGGCGAGGTCAGCGTGACCCGCGCCCATGGGCCGGCCGACATCACCGCGACGCACGGCGGCATCGACGTCGGGCTGATCGAGGGCGCCGCCGCGGTCAGCAGCGCGCACGGCCACGTGCACGTCCGGGAGGTGACCGGGGAGCTGCGGCTCAACAGCGCCCACGGCGACATCACCATCGACCGGGCGCTGGCCGGCGTCACCGCCAAGACCGCGTACGCCGACGTGCGCATCGGCGAGGCGGCCGGCGGCGCGATCGTCATGGAGACCACCGGCGGCGGCCTCGACCTGGGCATCCGGCGGGGCACCGCCGCCTGGCTGGACGTCAGCTCCAAGTACGGCACCGTCGACGTCTCCCTCGACCCGAGCGACGTCCCCGGCGAGGCGGACCCGGTCGTCGAGGTGCGCGCCCACACCCACTACGGCGACATCGCCGTCCACCGCTCCTGAGGAGGAGACCGTGACCGACGTGATCGTGGCCGAGGGCCTGGTGAAGAGGTACGGCGACGTCGCCGCCCTCGACGGGATGGACCTGGCCGTGCCCGAGGGCACCGTGTTCGGGCTGCTCGGCCCGAACGGCGCCGGCAAGACCACCACCGTGCGGATCCTGACGACGTTACTGAAGCCGGACGCCGGGCGCGCCGAGGTGGCCGGGCTCGACGTCGTTCGCGACGCCGCCCGGCTGCGGGCCCGTATCGGCGCGTCCGGCCAGTACGCCGCCGTCGACGACCACCTGACCGGCGCCGAGAACCTGGAGATGGTCGGCCGCCTCTACCACCTGGGCGCCAGGCGGGCCCGGCAGCGCGCCCGCGAGCTGCTGGAGCGCTTCGACCTCACCGGCGCCGCCGACCGCCCGGTGCAGGGCTGGTCGGGCGGCATGCGGCGGCGGCTCGACCTGGCGGGCGCGCTGGTCGCCGACCCTCCGGTGCTGTTCCTCGACGAGCCGACGACGGGCCTGGACCCGCGGGCCAGGGCGAGCCTGTGGGAGGTCATCGGCGAGCTGGTCCGCGGCGGCACCACGGTCCTGCTCACCACCCAGTACATGGAGGAGGCCGACCGGCTCGCCCACCGCATCGCCGTGGTGGACCACGGCCGGGTGATCGCGCTCGGCACCGCCGACCAGCTCAAGGACCAGGTCGGCGGCGACCGCGTCGAGCTGTCGGTGACGAGCGAGGCGGACCTGCGCGCCGCCGCGCGCACGCTGGCGCCGCTGGCGGCCGGCGACCCGCACGTGGACGCCGCCGCGCTGCGGCTGACGATCCCGGTCGCCGGCGGCGCGGGCGCGCTGACCAGCGCGCTCGGGCACCTGGCCGCCGAGCGGATCACGGTACGCGACGCCGGCCTGCGCCGGCCGACCCTGGACGACGTCTTCCTGACCCTCACGGGGCACGAGGCGGCCGGCGAGAAGGTGAAGGAGAGCGCCCGATGAACGGCCTGCGGATCGCCGTCGCCGACGGCATGACGATCACCAAGCGCAACGCGTTGAAGATCCGGCGCGCCCCCGACCTGCTGGGCGGCGTGGTCATGCTGCCGGTCGTGTTCGTGCTGCTGTTCACGTACGTCTTCGGCAGCATGATCGAGCTGCCCGGCCTGTCGTACGGCGAGTACCTGCTGCCCGGGATCTTCGTCATGGCGATCGTCACCAGCGCGCAGATCACCGGCTACACCCTGACGCTGGACCTGCGGAAGGGCATCTTCGACCGCTTCCGCACGCTGCCGATGTCCCCTTCGGCCGTGCTGACCGGCCAGACCGCCGCCGACCTGATCATGAACGTGACCAGCATCGCGACCATGGCGGTCGTCGGGCTGCTGGTGGGCTGGCGGGTGCACAGCTCGCCGGCGGAGGCCGCGCTCGGGTTCCTGATGCTGCTGCTGTTCGCGTACGCCTTCTCGTGGGTGACGGCGACGGTCGCGCTGGCCCTGCGCACGCCGGAGGTGTTCAACAACGTGGCGACGCTCCTGTCGTTCCCGGTGATCTTCCTGTCGAACGCGTTCGTGGACAGCGCGCGCCTGCCCGGCCCGCTGCGGGTGATCGCGGAGTGGAACCCGGTCTCCACGCTCGTGCAGGCGGCCCGCGAGCTGTTCGGCAACACGAGCGCGGCCATGCCGGCGCCGGACGCCTGGCCGCTGCGGCACGCGGTGCCGGTGTCGCTGCTGTGGCCGGTCGTGCTCCTGGCCGTGTTCGCGCCGCTGGCCACGCGGCTCTACAAGAGAGCGGTCAGCCGGTGAGCCGGGTCTCCGACCTCGACCGCGATCGGGCGGTGACGCTGGTCCAGCAGGCGTACGCGGTGGGCCGGCTCGACCAGGCGGAGCTGGAGGTGCGGCTCGAACGGGCGCTCACCGCCGTTTCTCCCGGCGACCTGGCGCCGGTCGTCGCCGACCTGCCCGGCGACGAGCCGGTCCGGCTGGAGACGGTCGGCGGGCGGGTCACGCGGACGGGCGACTGGCAGGTGCCGCAGCGGCTGCGCATCGAGTCCGAGTACGGCAGCGTGCGGCTCGACCTGTCCCGGGCGCACGTCCCGTACGGGCAGGTCGACATCGAGCTGCGGCTCGCGTACGGCCGGGCTCTGATCATCCTCCCTGCGGGGGCGACCGCGAACGCCGACGGGGTGCGCAGCGAGTGGGGGCGCGTGATCTGCCGGGCGGCGGGCAACCCCCGGCACGGCGGGCTGCACGTGCGGGTCACCGGCGAGCTGCCCTACGGCCGGCTGGTCATCCGCACCAGACGATGATCAGAATACTCAGAACGCTTAGAACCGGAAGCGGACGATGCGGGACGAGCGTTTCATGCCCG
The DNA here is from genome assembly GCF_012034275.1 of Nonomuraea composti. NCBI lineage: Bacteria > Bacillati > Actinomycetota > Actinomycetes > Streptosporangiales > Streptosporangiaceae > Nonomuraea > Nonomuraea composti. The sequence goes on from NZ_JAATEP010000019.1 coordinate 108,870, forward strand.
GCAGCAGGTTCAGGAGCCGGTACATGCGGCGGGTGCCCGCCGGCGCCTTGGCCATGAGGAGCGGCGAGTCGAACATGGGGGCCTCGCCGACGTAGCGCAGCCGCGGGTGCCACGCGGCCAGCGCGGCCGGGTCGTCGAAGCCGCAGTGGAAGCGGGTGCCGTACCTGCGCAGGGTGGGGTCCCACTTCGAGACGCGCCACGCCCAGACCGGCACCGTGTCGAGCTGGATCTGGCCGCTGGGGAAGGCGTCGGAGACGCTGGTCAGCAGGCGCCGGACATCCGGCTCGGTCAGGTACGGCACCAGCCCTTCGGCGATCATCAGCGCCGGCCGGTCGCGGGGGACGCGCTCCAGCCAGGCCAGGTCGGTGACGCTGGAGCCGATCATGGTGTAGTGGTCGCGCGGGGGCAGGAAGCGCCGCCGCAGCTCGATGACGGCGGGGTAGTCGAGGTCGTACCAGTCGACGGTGGCGGGCGGGTCGAGCCGGTGCACGCGGGCGTCGAGGCCGCAGCCCAGGTGCAGCACCACGGCGTCAGGGTGCTCGGCCAGGAACTCGCGGGCCCAGTCGTCGTGGGCCTTGCTGCGGACCACGGCGGCCAGGCCGAGCTGGCTGGTGCCGAATCTGCGCGTGTCGTAGCCGGGGTCGAGGCGGCGCATCACCTGCTCGGCGTAGGTGTCGCCGAGGATGGGGTCCGGCAGCCGGTTGTCCAGGGCCTTGGCCCTGAGGACGGGGCTGAGCGTCTTCTGCGCTCCGACGAGTTCGGTGTCCACCCCTCCGACACTACTCTCATTTCACGAAATTCGTGAAGTTCTTGAATGAGATAAACTGCAGGCTCCACGACGACGAGGAGGGAGTCCGCGGTGACGCGAGCGGACGAGGGCGCCATCGCGGGATACCGGGAGCGGTTCGCGCAGATCATGGTGGAGGCCGGGATGCCCCGGATGGCCGCGCGCGTGTACGCCGCGCTGCTGGTCACCGACTCCGGCCAGCTGTCGGCCGCCGAGCTGGCCGAGCAGCTCGAAGTGGGCGCGTCGGCGATCTCGGGCGCGGTCAAGTACCTCGTGCAGGTCCGGCTGGTCGAGCGCGGCCGCGAGCCCGGCACCCGGCACGACTACTGCCGCATCCACGAGCACACCTGGAGCCACTTCATCAGCCAGTCCGACCCGATGCTGGTCCGGGTGCAGGACGGCGCCGGCGAGGGCACCGCGATCCTGGGCCCTGACACCCCGGCCGGGCAGCGGCTGGAGGAGACCCGGCGGTTCTTCGCGTTCATGCGCGAGGAGATCAGGCAGTCGATGGCGAAGTGGTCACGCCTCCAGGCGGCCGGGCGCGAAGCGCGCTGAAGCGGGCGGGCACCCCGGGTCAGGGCAGGTGGGCGAGCAGCGGCTTGGTCAGGTGCCCGGGAGTGCGCAGCGGCAGCGCTGCCTGCCCGCGCTGCCGCCGGAGCTGCGGTGCCGGCGCGACGACATGGCGCGCACGCTGCTGGTCCACACCTGCGCCCGCCGCGAGCACACGCTGCCCGCCGACCCCGACACGGCCAGGGCGGCGTGGTCGGAGACGGCCGCCGAGCTGTTCGCCGCCCCGTCCGGTCGGTCCCGCGCCGATGACCCGCCGCGCCGCTCCCCGGGCGCGGCCATGACTCAGCGGCTCCCGAACCGGAAGGGCATCCATGGGGCACTCCTCGACGCCGCCCGCGCGTCTCACGGCCGCGGAGCTGGGCTTCGACCCGGACGAGCTGCGCGCGGCCGGCGTGGAGGGCATCCGGACGCTGGACGAGGCCGGCGACTTCGGCGGCACCTGGTACTGGAACCGCTACCCGGGCATCCACTGCGACTTCGAGTCGTCGATCTACCTGCCGCTGTTCGAAGAGGTCGGCTACCTGCCCACGATGCGGTACGCGCCGGGCGAGGAGATCCGCCGCCACGCCGTCGCGATCGGCTACACCGGCGGCTCGGCCGACGGCGGCCTGCACAAGCTCGCCGGCAAGCGCGTCGGGATCGTCGGCACCGGCGCCACCGGCATCCAGGTCATCCCGCACCTGGGCCGCGACGCCCGGCACCTGTACGTCTTCCATCGCACCCCCTCGACGGTCGACGTCCGCGACAACCGCCCCACCGACCCGGACTGGGCCGCCTCGCTCAAGCCGGGCTGGCAGCGGGAGCGGATGGACACCTTCCTCACCGTCGTCACCGGCGGCCACGCCGAGCAGGACCTCATCGACGACGGCTGGACCAGCACCGCCAGCCTGCAGCGCAACCTGATGACCGGCACCGTCGACACCTCCCTGCCGCCCGAGGAACGCGCCCACCTCGACGAGATCGCCTGCGTGGGCACGCGGGTGTTCGTCAACGAGATGATCCCGGGCGGCCGCGCGAGCCGGCCGGGCGGAGCGGCGTCGCCTCTTGATCGATCGGCGACGGCGGCCGACCATCGAGGCAGAGCTCCCGACCCCCCGGAGGAACCCCTGATGATCCGCCGCCTCCTGTTCGCCACCGTCCTCGCCCTGGCCGCTGTCACCACCGTCGCCACGGGCCCCGCACAGGCGCGGGCCTGCAAGTACAACTACACGTGCGTCACCGTCTTCTACAGCGACTCCACCCACACGACCGTCGTCGGCGAGAAGTACGAGGACTGCGTCGGCGAGGTGGACATGTGGGGCGTCCGCAGCGGCTACATCGAGTTCTACGAGAGCCCCTGCTGACCCTGACACGAACGCTCGGGGCGCCGGCCGGGGCGGTGGAGGCTTGACCCCCGCCGCCGACCGGCGCCCGTGAAGCTCCCGGCGGACGGACTCTTTCTCCCTCTTTGGGCCTTGTGTAATGCGCGCTGTCAACTTATGCTGCGCCGCAAGTTAAGAAAGTTTCCTAACGGCCATCCCCGGGAGAATCGGAGTCGTTCGTGAGGCGAAGTTCTTTGGCGAGCATCCTGACGATCGTGGCCGCGCTGGCGCTGGCGCTGCCGCCGGCCGGCGCGGCCGCCGCCGCGGACCCCTTGGTGTCGCAGGGCAAGGCCGTGACCGCCTCCTCCGTCGAGGCCGCCGGCCTGGAGCCGGGCAAGGCGGTGGACGGCAGCACGGCCACGCGGTGGGCCAGCGCCGAAGGCGTGGACCCGCAGTGGATCCGGGTGGACCTCGGCTCCGCCCACACCCTGTCGCGGGTGCGGCTGACCTGGGAGGCCGCCTACGCGACCGCGTACCGGGTGCAGACCTCCCCCGACGGCTCCGCCTGGACCGACGTCTACTCCACCACCACGGGCGACGGCGGCGTCGACGACCTGACGATCAGCGGCAGCGGCCGGTACGTGCGCGTCCACGGCACACAGCGCGGCACCCCCTACGGCTACTCGCTGTGGGAGCTGGAGGTCTACGGCGCTCCGACAGGCAGCGGCGGCGGCACGCCGGTGCAGGCCAACGGGCAGCTGCGCGTCTGCGGTCTCAAGCTGTGCAACGAGAACGGCAAGCAGATCCAGCTGCGCGGCATGAGCAGCCACGGCATCCAGTGGTACTACCAGTGCCTCAACACCGCCTCGCTCGACGCGCTGGCGAACGACTGGAAGGCCGACGTCCTGCGCATCTCGATGTACATCCAGGAGGACGGCTACGAGACGAACCCGCGGCTGTTCACCGACCGGGTGCACTCGCTGATCGAGATGGCCACCGCCCGCGGCATGTACGCGATCGTGGACTGGCACATGCTCACCCCGGGCGACCCCATGGACAACCTCGACCGCGCCAAGACGTTCTTCACCGAGATCGCCCAGCGGCACAACGGCAAGAAGAACGTCCTGTACGAGATCGCGAACGAGCCGAACGGCGACGCCGTCACCTGGTCCCGCATCCGCGACTACGCCCACCAGCTCATCCCGGTGATCCGCCAGTACGACCCGGACGCGCCCGTCCTGGTCGGCACCCGCGCCTGGTCGTCGCTCGGCGTGTCGGGCGGCGGCGACGAGAGCGAGATCGTGAACAACCCGGTCAACGCCGCCAACATCATGTACACGTTCCACTTCTACGCGGGCTCGCACGGCACCGAATACCTGAACACGCTGTCCAGGGCCGCCGACCGGCTGCCGATCTTCGTGACCGAGTTCGGCACGCAGAGCGCGTCCGGCGACGGGGCGAACAACTTCACGAGGTCGCAGCAGTATCTCGACCTGATGGCGCAGAAGAAGATCAGCTGGGTGAACTGGAACTTCTCCGACGACTTCCGCACGGGCGCCGTCTTCAAGACCGGGACCTGCCCGAACGGCTCGTTCGCCGGGACGGCCAACCTCAAGGAGGCCGGCGTGTGGGTCCGCGACCGGATCCGCACCGCCGACGACTTCTAGGAGCGGTCAGGGCACCGGGGAGAGGGCGGCGGCGTGCCAGGTCTCCTGGCGCAGCAGGTCGAGCAGGGCCGTCTCCGCCGGGCCCGCCCCGGCCCTGACCACCGCGATCACGGGCTGGGACACAGCGGGGGACACCGGCCGGACCAGGTGCTCGTAGCCGTGCGGCACCGCCGAGGCCGGGACGAGCGTGACCCCCAGCCCGTGGGCGGCCCACCGCACCGCCGTCGCCGTCTGCGACACGCGGGCGGCGGTGGCCGGGGTCAGGTCGTTGTCCCGCAGCACGGCCAGCAGCACGCCGTCGAGCGCGCTGTCGCGGTCGAACCTGATCCACGGCTCGCCCTCCAGCTCGCCCAGCTCGATCCGGTCCGCCGCGAGCAGCCGGTGCCCGTCGCCCAGCACCACGACGAACTCCTCGCCGCCGAGCCGGTGGGCGTTGGCGGGAGCGCGCTCGCACGCCGCCATCAGCGCGAGGTCCAGCACGCCCTTGCGGCACAGCCGGTCGAGCTCGGCGGAGCTGGGCTCCTCGAAGACGGTGACCTCCAGCCGGGGGAAGCGGCGGCGCAACGCGCCGAGCGCGCCGGGCAGCTGCCGGGTGCCGAAGCCCATCTGGGCCGCGACGACCAGCTCGCCCTCCAGCTCGCCGGCGCCGGCCCGCGCCGTCGCCCGCGCCCGCCTGGACGCGCGCACCGCGATCTCGGCCTCCCGCAGGAACGCGCGGCCGACGGCGGTGGGCACCAGGCCGGTCGGGGTGCGCTCGAACAGCTGGACGCCGAGGTCTCGCTCCAGGCCGCGGATCTGCTGGGACACCGACGGCTGGGCGACGTGCAGCAGCTCCGCCGCCGCGGTCACCGAGCCCTGCTCGGCCACGGCCAGGGCGTACTCGAACTGGCGAAGGCTCATCGGCTCGCGTTCCCTCCCCGCGGTGTAACGGCCGTCATAGTGTAAGCACCAATGTTCGGGCGCTGATCAGGGGTGCCGAACAATCGCGGCGCCACCCCGTACCGGCGAGTGCGGCGCCGGCCGCGCCGCCGCTCGACGGGGGCGCGGCCTGGTACCCGCGCGTCATCCGGCTGCAGCATGCCGACGCCGCCCACAACGGCCGCGTCCTCGCCGCCACGAACACGGGCGCCGGCGGCACCATCCACGAGAGCACCGGCGACGGGCGGACCTTCCGCAAGATCAGTCAGATCCCGGCCGCGCTCGCGCCGGGCGAGTTCTCGTGCTGCGCGGCCCTGTACGAGTTCCCGCGCGAGCTCGGCGCCAGCCCGGCCGGCACGCTCATCTGGGCCACCTCGATCAACACCGTGGGCGGCGGCGAGAGCGAGCCGGATCCGAACGCGCGGATCGTCGCCTGGACGAGCGCCGACCACGGCTACACCTGGACGCCGCTCCCGGCGCCGATCGTGACCGGCTCCACCGGGCACGGCCTGTGGGAGCCGGAGTTCTCCGAGGTGCCGGGGCAGCTCGTCATGCACTTCTCGGACAAGACCCAGCAGCCCGCCCACGGCCAGACGCTGGCGCGCGTGCGGTCCGCCGACGGCGGCCGCACCTGGAGCGCCAAGGTGAACACGGTCGCCTCGGACGTACCGGCGGACAGCCCCGGCATGCCCGTGGTCCGGCCCCTGCCCGACGGCCGGTACGTCATGGTGTACGAGTACTGCGAGCCGGCCCCGGTGGCCGGCGGGCACGGCTGCCGCGTCCACCTGCGTACCTCTGCTGACGGCTGGGACTGGGGCGACCCGCGCGACCCCGGCACGATCATCCGCACCGCGGACGGCAAGCACCTCGCGCACGCGCCCACCGTGGCGTGGGCGCCGGACGGCGGCCCGCAGGGGCGCCTCCTGGTGGTGGGCAAGCTGGTGCGCACCGGCGGCGACACCGGCCAGGCCGGCGTCCTGCCGGAGAGCGGCCGGACCGTGCTCGTCAACACCGCGAACGGCGCGGGCGCCTGGTACGAGATCGACGCCCCCGTCCGGGTCGGCATCGACCTCACGCCGCCCGACCCCGGCCTGTACCAGCCCTGCCAGAACTACAGCTCGCCGCTGCTGCCGTCCGTGGACGGGAGCCGGGTGCTGGAGATCGCCACCGACGTCGCCGACGGGACGTGCAAGGCGTACGTCGCCACCGGCCCCTCCTCCGGTACGGGCGACGCCGCCGGCGTGGCGGACGCGGCCGTCTACCGGGCCGTCAACCTCGGCAGCCGCCGGTGCCTGGACGTCAGCGAGGGGGCCGTCGCGAACGGCACCCGCATCCAGCAGTGGACCTGCGGCGGCGCGCTGGCCCAGCGGTGGCGGGCCGAGCGGCGGGCCGCGGGCGTGTTCTCCTTCGTCAACCCCAAGTCCGGCACGTGCCTGGACGTGCCCAACGGCAACATCTCCGTGGACCCGGGCGACAAGGTGCACCTGTGGACGTGCAACGGGACCGGCGCGCAGGACTGGCTGCCGGTCGCGGTGGGCAGGTCCGCGTATCTCGTGAAGCCGCGCAACAACCAGGCGCTGTGCCTGGACGTCGCGGACGGCTCCACGGCGGACGGCGCCGAGGCGCGGGTCACCCCGTGCGCGAACGCCGCCTCGCAGATCTGGCACCTCGGCGCGGCGGGATGACGTCAGCGGTCGTGATGCAGGTGAGCGCGGCGGGATGACGTCCGGGATCGTGATCAGGTGAGCGCGGCGGCCAGGGCGCGCCACTCCTGGCGGGGGAAGGCGTCGCCGTTCGCGGTGAGCACCTGCACGCACACGTGGTCGGCGCCCGCGGCACGGTGCTCGTCCAGCCGTCGGCCGATCGCCTCCTCGTCGCCCCAGGCGATCACGTCGTCGAACAGGCGGTCGCTCACCGACGCCAGGTCGTCGGGGGTGTAGCCGAGCCGCAGCAGGTTGTTGGCGTAGTTCGGCAGCTCCAGGTAGCCGCGCAGCCAGCCGTCGCCGATCGCGCGCGCCTCGTCCCTGCCCGAGCACAGGATCACGGTCTGCTCCGGGAGCAGCAGCGGGCCTTCGCCCAGCACCTGCCGGGCCCGCCGGGTGTGCTCGGGGGTGCCGAGGTAGGGGTGCGCGCCGCGCGCCCGCTTCGCGGCGAGGTCCAGCATCTTCGGGCCGAGCGCGGCCAGCACCCGGCTGTCCTCCGGGACGGGCGGGCCGGCCTGGTCGAGCTGGTCGAGGAAGGCCGTCATCGCCGCCAGCGGCCGGCGGTAGCGGCCCGGCTCCTCCCGGTCGACGGCCACCGCGTGGCTGACGCCGATGCCCATCAGGAAGCGGCGGTCGTAGGCGGCGGACAGGGACGCGAAGGAGGCGGCGACGTAGGCGGGGTCGTGCATCCAGAGGTTGAGGATGCCGGTGGCGACGACGATGCGGCGGGTGGCGGTCAGCAGGTGGGTGACCGCCTCGAAGACCGGGCCTCCCCCGTCGGGGAACCACAGCGCGCTGTATCCCAGCTCCTCGAGCTCCGCCGCCGCGTCCGCGGCCTCGCCCGGGTCGCCGAACCGCAGGAGGTGGCTCCACACGCCCACACCGGAGAGATTCATGACAGGGATCACATCGCTTCGCGTTCCCCGGAGTCAAGGCCCCGCGCCCCGGCCGGGCGACGGTCCGCCCGGCCGGGGCGCAGGGGGTCGTGGGAGCTGTCAGCGCGAAAGGGCGTAGGAGTCGAGGCTGCCGCTGCGGAGCCGGTCGGCCACCGACTCGACGATCTCGCCGACCCGGATCGCCGTGTTGGACAGCAGGGTCGAGGTGAGGCCGTGGGTGTGCTCGCTGGCGCCCTGCACGTAGATGCCGCAGCGCAGCTCCGGCGCGGTGACCACCCGGTAGTCGCGGTCCAGCCGCACGCCGCCGCCGGGCAGCCGCTCGCAGAGCCGGCCCGCCTCGCCGAGCAGGTTGAGCGGGTCGGCGGGCCGGTAGCCGGTGGCGTAGACGATGACGTCGGCCTCCAGCAGGGTGCGCTCGCCGGTGGGCAGGAACTCCACGGTGACGCGCACGCCGCTCCCGTCCCGCTCGACGCCGGTGAGCCGGGAGGCGTTGAGGATGCGCAGGCGCTCCTTGCCCTGCACCTTCTCCTGGTAGTGGCGGCGGTACAGCTCGTCGATCAGGTCGAGGTCCACCACGGAGTAGTTCGTGGAGGCGTGGTAGGCGCGCAGCCGCGCCTTCACCTCGTCGGGGGCGGTGTAGAAGTGGTCGACGGCCACGGCGTCGAAGATGCGGTTGGCGAAGGAGCTGTCGTCGGCCGGGGTGTAGCCGTACTTGCTGAAGACCGCGCACACCTCGGCCTGGGGGAAGGCGCCGTGCAGGTGCTCGGTCACCTCGGCGGCGCTCTGCCCGGCGCCGACGACCACGATCCTGCGCGGCTCGGGCAGTGACGGCAGCTTGTCGAGCAGGTCCTCGCTGTGCCAGACGCGCTCGTCGCTCACGACGCCCTCGGGCAGGACCGGTTCGAGGCCGGTGGCCAGGACGAGGTTGCGGGTGCGGCGGGTGACGAGCGTGCCGTCGGCCTGCCGGACGACCACGTCGAGCGCCTCGATCGCCCCGCCGGCCCCGTCGGCCTGGGCCGGGGTGACGGCGACGACCTCGGAGCCGTACTCCACCCGCTCGGACAGGCGGGCGGCGGCCCATTCGAGATAGTCGTGGAATTCCATGCGGGAGGGGAACATCGTCTTGTGGTTGATGAAGTCGAGCAGCCGTCCCTTGTCCTGGAGGTAGCACAGGAAGCTGAACGGGCTCGTGGGGTTCCGCATGGTGACCAGGTCCTTCAGAAAGGACACCTGCATGGTCGTGCCTTCCAGCAACATGCCACGGTGCCAGCCGAAGGCGGGCTGCTTCTCGAGGAAGACGGCGTCGAGCAGGTCGCCCGTCCGCTCCTGGCGCTCCTGCAACGCGATCGCCAGGGCGAGGTTGGACGGCCCGAAACCGATGCCTACGAGGTCGTGGACGTGCTGCTCCGCTGAGGACATGGATGCCTTTCCGCCGGGTTGTAACGGGGGTGGAGTCATGGCATAAATTAGGTTAGCCTTGCCTAATTAAGGCGAGCCTAACTTAATCTGATGCCCTCGACAAGGAGGCACCATGCGGGTCGTGATGTTCGGCTACCAGACCTGGGGCCATCGCACGCTCCAGGCACTGCTGGACTCGGCACACGAAGTCGTCCTGGTGGTCACCCACCCCAAGAGCGATCACGCCTACGAGCGGATCTGGAGCGACTCGGTGGCCGAGCTGGCCGAGGCACACGACGTCCCGGTGCTGCTGCGCAACCGGCCGGACGACGAGGAGCTCATGGTCCGCCTCAAGGAGGCCGAGCCGGACCTCATCGTCGCCAACAACTGGCGGACCTGGATCCCGCCGGAGATCTTCAACCTGCCCAGGCACGGCACCCTCAACGTGCACGACTCGCTGCTGCCCGCCTACGCCGGCTTCTCGCCCCTGATCTGGGCGCTGATCAACGGCGAGAAGGAGGTGGGGGTGACCGCGCACATGATGTCCGACGAACTGGACGCGGGGGACATCGTGGTGCAGCGGGCCGTGCCCGTCGGCCCCCAGGACACCGCGACCGACCTGTTCCACCGCACGGTCGACCTGATCGCGCCGATCGTCACCGAGGCGCTCGACCTCATCGACTCCGGGCGGACCGACTGGACCCCGCAGGACCGGTCGAAGGCCAGCTTCTTCCACAAGCGCTCGATCGAGGACAGCAACATCGACTGGAGCTGGCCGGCCGAGGACATCGAGCGGCTGGTCCGCGCCCAGTCCGACCCGTACCCCAACGCCTTCACCCACTACCGGGGCGAGCGCGTGCGCGTGCTCAAAGCCTCCGTGTCCCAAGGCATTTACGGGGGCACGCCCGGGCGGATCTTCATCAGGGAGGGCGACGGCGTGGTGATCGTGGCGGGCGCCGAGGCCCGCCGCGGCCGCAGTCACGGGCTGGTGATCGAGCGCGTGCGGACGGAGGACGGCACCGACCTGCCCGCCACCGAGCTGTTCAGGACCATGGGGGGCTACCTCACCCGCCGGCCGTGAGCGCGCGGCGGCCCGGCGGCGCGGCCGGGCCACCGCCGTCGGCGAGCGCCCAGGCGACGTCGCGGAGCAGGGCGTGCCGCCACCCGGCCCGGTCGTGTCCCGACGGGGAGCGCGAGACCCGCACCGTGGCGCCGGCCCGCTCCGTCAGCGTCTCGACGATCTCGCAGTGCGGCAGCATGCGCCGCTCGTGCTCCCCGACGTCGAACGCGACGCGCAGCCCGGACAGGTCGGGACGCTCCTCCCGCAGGCGCGCGGCGACGGCGCCCCCGGCCGGACCGCCCAGGGGGTCGGCCAGGTCGGGCGGGCCGGGCGCCCACCAGAACGACCCCGACTGGCAGGCCACCCTGGACACCAGCTCGGGGAACTCCAGCGCCGCGTACAGGGCGCTGAGCCCGCCGAGGCTCTGCCCGGCCACCACCATCCGGTCCCGGCCGGCGGGCACGCCGCTCTGCTCGACCAGCGGCAGCAGCTCGTCCCCGATCGCCTCCCACAGGGCGGGCGCGCAGGCGAGCTCGGCCTGCCGGTCGCCCGCGGGCACGAAGACGAGCGTGACGGGCGGCAGGTCGCCCTGGGCGACGGCCGAGTCGAACGCGGTCATGGCCGGATGCAGGTACAGCCAGTCGTCGCCGTCGAGCAGCAGGACGATCGGCCCGCCGCCGCCCGCCGGGTGCACGCGCACGGTGCGCCGGCCGCCGAGCCGCGCGCTGGTCCAGCGCAGGCGGGTGCGCGGCAGCGGCAGCACGTCGTCGGCGCCGACGGCGGGCCAGTGCGGCTGGGCGGGGGCGTCGGGGGTCGCGGCGATGGACCGCTCGCCGCCCGCGCCCACCGGGTTGAGCGGGTCGCCGTGCGCTCCGTCGGCGTCGAGGAGCTGGTACGTCACCCGCAGCCGCGCGGGCATGGGCACCTCGGCGTACCAGCAGTCCGTGCCGCCCCATCGGCGCAGCGGCACGGGCTCCGACCAGCTCTCGAACGCGACGGTGGCCGCGCAGCCGCGCCGCAGGAACAGGGCGGTCCAGCCACCATCGGCCCGGGGCGCGAACGCGGGCGTGGCCGCCGCGGCCCAGAACGCGTCGCTGCCCGGCTGCCCGGGTAATCCGTATCCGGCGAAGGTGTCGCCCATGTGCCTGCCCGTCCGTCCTGCCGTCGATCGGAAGTAGGAAGATAGGTTAGCCTTACCTAATCTTAGCGTGTTACGGTGGCAGCCGAGATCGCAGCGGACGAGCAAGGGACCCCGATGCCTGCACCAGGAACGATCCTGACGGCCCAACGGCGATCAGCGGCGGCGCCGCCCGTCGCGGCCGGGACGTGAGCGGCACCCAGGCTCGCCCCGCCCGTCGCGGCCAGGACGTGAGCGGCACCCGGGTACGCGCCGCCCTGCGCACGGCCACCGGACGCGAGGCCGCCCGATGGGTGAGCGCCGCCTGCCGCCGGGCACCCTGGCTGACGGCCGCCACCGCCGCCACCACCGTGGCGGGAGCGGCGCTCCAGGTGCTGCCCGTGCTGCTGCTCGGCCGGGTCGTCGACGGGGTGGTCGCGGGCGAGCCGCACACCATCCTCGTCACGATCGGCGTGCTCCTGGCGGGCGCGGCCCTGCTCGGCGCGGCGGCCACCGCGGCGTCGGCATACCTGATCGGGCGGCTCGGCGCGGAGCTGCTGGCACGGCTGCGCGAAGGCGCCGTGCGGGCCGTGCTGGGGCTGCCGAGCGCCCGGATCGAGCAGGTCGGCGCCGGTGACGTGCTCTCCCGCGTCGGCGACGACGTGGCCGTGGTGTCCAAGGGCATCCGGCAGGCGATCCCCACGGTGTTCTCCTCCGGGGTGCTCGTCGTCATCGCCACGGCCGGCATGTTCGGGCTGGACTGGCGGCTCGGGCTGGCGGGCGCCGGGGCGCTGCCCGCGTACGCGCTGGCGCTGCGCTGGTACCTGCCCCGCTCCGCGCCGCTCTACCGGGCGCAGCGCGAGGCCCAGGCCGACCGCGCGCAGGCGCTGATCAGTGGGCTGAACGGCATCGACACCGTCCGCGCCTACCGGCTGGAGAGCGTCTTCCGCGAGCGGGTCGGCCGCGAGTCGTGGCGGGTGCGCGACCTCGGCGTGGAGGTGTTCCGCTTCTTCGGGCGGTTCGTCGGCCGGGAGAACCGGGCCGAGTTCATCGGGCTGGTCCTGATCATCGTGGTCGGGTACGTGCTGCTGGAGGCCGGGGCCGTCACCCTGGGCGAGGCGTCGGTGGCGCCGCTGCTGTTCCACCGGCTGTTCAACCCGCTGGGCGCCATCATGTTCACCTTCGACGAGGCACAGAAGTCGGGCGCGAGCCTGACCCGGCTGGTCGGGGTGCTGAGCGAGCCGGCGGAGGAACGGCTGGTGGGCGAGCCGGCGCAAGAGCGGCCGGCGGGCGGCGCGGGTGCCACTCAGCCGACCGGCGCGGGTGCCACCAGGCCGACCGGCGCGGGGCCGTATCCGGTGGTGGTGAAGGGGCTGACGTTCGCCTACCCCGGGTCCGAGCGGCCGGTCCTGCGGGACGTGGACCTGGAGATCCCGGCCGGCGGGTCGCTCGCGCTGGTGGGCGCCACCGGCGCGGGCAAGTCGACGCTGGCGGCGCTGATCGCGGGCATCGGCGTCCCGCAGGCCGGGTCGGTGCGCATCGGCTCGACCGACCTGGCCGAGCTGGACGAGGCCGGGGCGCGGGTCCTGGTCAGCATCCTGACGCAGGAGACGCACGTCTTCTCCGGCCCGCTCGCCGACGACCTGCGCCTGGCCGCCCCGGACGCGACGGACGCCGAGCTGATGGACGCGCTGCGCACGGCCGGCGCCGGCCCGTGGGTGGCGGCGCTGCCCGACGGCCTGGACACGGTGGTCGGCGAGGGCGGCGAGCGCCTGGACGGCACGAAGGTCGCCCAGCTCGCCCTGGCCCGGCTGATCCTGGGCCGCGCGCCGGTCGTCGTGCTGGACGAGTCGACCGCCGAGGCCGGCAGCCAGGGCGCCGCCGAGCTGGAGCGGGCCGTGCTGGCCGCGTGCCGGGGCCGCACCGCGCTGTTCGTGGCGCACCGGCTGACGCAGGCGATGGCCGCCGACCGCATCGCCGTCCTGGACGCGGGCCGCGTCGTCGAGCAGGGCACCCACGAGGAGCTGCTGGCCCTGGACGGCCGGTACGCGCGGCTGTGGCGCGCATGGCGACAAGCCGCCTAGCCGGCGCCGCCGCCGCGTGCCGGACGGCAAGCGAGCGGTGGCGGCGCGCCGAGCGACAAGCGAGCAGTGGCGGCCCGTGGCACCGGCCAGCGCCGGTGACGCCGGGTGGCGAGCCAGTTGATCGACCGAAACCGAGGTGAACCGAAAGGGATGGCTGAGTCTGCGATGTTGGAACCAAGCCCTCGTCTCGTATCGCTTTCTTCCGCACGCCTGACCGGCCTGCGCCGGCGGACCGGTGACCATCCCGACCGGGCTCTCGTCGAAGCCTGCGCGATCGGGCTGGCGTACTGGGCGGCGGGCAGCAGCCCCGACGGCCTCGACCTCGCGCCCGGCACCCTGTTCACCGACGTGATCGGCTGGGCCGGCGCGGGCGGGCGCGCGCCGACGGGGTGGGAGGTCGCCGGGCGCGGCATCACCGTCCCCGAGGGCGTCGATCTGGCGGACGCGCAGCTCGCGCTGGACGACCTGGCCGACTTCCCCGACCGGCCGGTGAGCACGATCGGCCCGTCCAGCGTCGAGCAGCGGCTGCGGACCCTGGCCGAGTGGAACGACACCGGGGCGGAGCGGGACCGCCCGACGATCGTGCGGATGTTCCTCGACCAGGCCCGCGCCCGGCCGGACGCCGTGGCCATCGTGGACGAGCGCCGGTCGCTGACCTACCGCGAGGCCGCGACGCTGGCCGCCCAGCTCGCCCACCACCTGACGGCCAGGGGCCTGACCGCCGAGCAGACGGTCGGCATCTCGCTGGAGCGCTCGGCCGACATGGTGATCGGCCTGCTCGGCGTGCTCATGGCGGGGTGCGCGTTCGTGCCGCTGGATCCGGCCTGGCCCGCCGCGCGGCGGGCGGTCGTCATCGCGGACGCCGGGCTGGCGGCGCAGCTCAACCGCTCCGGCGAGCGCGCCGAGGGCGAGCCGGAGGCCGTGGCCGTCGATCTCGGCGACTGGCGGTTCGGGTCGTACCCGGCCGAGGCGCCCGAGCTCGACATCCCGGGCCCCGCCCTCGCGTACGTGATCTTCACGTCGGGCTCGACCGGGCGGCCGAAGGGCGCCATGATCCGGCACGAGGCGATCAGCGAGCGGCTGCTGTGGCAGGCCGGGGAGATCCTGGGCTTCGGCCCGGACGACGCGTCGCTGTTCAAGGCGCCGCTGTCGTTCGACATCTCCATCAACGAGATCTTCCTGCCGCTGGTGCGCGGCGGCCGGCTGGTGGTGCTGCGGCCCGGCGGCGAGCGGGACCCGCACCACCTGCTGAGCGTGATCGCCGAGCGGCGCGTCACCTTCACGTACCTGGTGTCGTCCATGCTGGACGTGCTGCTGGAGATGGCGGGCGACTCCGGCCGGCTGGGCAGCCTGCGGCACGTGTGGTGCGGCGGCGAGGTGCTGACCCCCGAGCTGTACGAGCGCTTCCGCACCCGGCTCGGCATCCCCCTCTACCACGGTTACGGCCCGGCCGAGACGACGATCGGCGTCTCGCACGTCATCTACCGGGGCGCGGCGGAGCGGCTGTCCACCTCGATCGGCAGGGCCAACCCGAACACGCAGCTGTACGTGCTGGACGACGAGCTGCGCCCGGTCCCGGTGGGCGTCGGCGGCGAGCTGTACGTGGGCGGGTTCCTGCTGGGCCGCGGGTACGTCGGCGCGCCGGGCCTGACCGCGTCCCGGTTCGTGGCCAACCCGTTCGCCTCCGACGGCTCCCGCCTGTACCGGACGGGCGACCTGGCGCGGTTCGCCCCGGACGGGTCGCTGGACTTCCTCGGCCGGGCCGACAACCAGATCAAGATCCGCGGCATGCGGCTGGAGCTGGAGGACGTCGAGGCGGGCCTGGCCGAGCATCCCGGCGTGCGGCACGCCTGCGTCGTCGCCAAGAGGAACACGGCGGGCGGCACCTACCTGGTCGGGTACGTGATCCCGGCGGCGGGCAGCGAGGATCTGCGGCCGTCGGACGTCACCGCGTGGGCCGCCGGGAACATGGTCGACTACATGGTGCCGGCGCACGTCGTCGTCATGAAGGAGTTCCCGCTCACCGAGAACGGCAAGCTGGACCGGCGCGCGCTGCCCGAGCCCGCGGTCGAGGCGGGGCCGCTCGTGGCGCCCGCGACCGAGAACGAGCGGGTGGTGTGCGCGGCGGTCGCGGCGGTGCTGGGGCTGGACGAGGTCGGCGTGGACCAGAGCTTCTTCACGCTCGGCGGCGACAGCCTGCTGGCGATCTCGCTGCTGAGCGCGCTGCGCGAGGCGGGGCTGCGGGTCACGGCGACGGACATCTTCACCGCCCCCACCGTGGGGGCGCTGGCGGCGGCGGCCCGGCGGGACGAGGGCGCCGTCGCCGACCTGGAGGACGTCGCGACCGGCCCGGTCACGGGCTCGCCCATCGTGCGCTGGCTCGGCGAGACCACCGACGCGATCGACGGCTTCGTGCAGTCGGTGGTGCTGAACACCCCGGCCGGCCTGACCCCCGAGGCGCTCGACAGGCTGCTCGGCGCGCTGCTCGACCGGCACGACATGCTGCGGGCCAGGCTGGTGCGCGGCGACCGCTGGGGCTTCGACGTCCCGGCCCCCGGCGGGGTGGCGGTGCAGCGCGGCTTCGACGTCCCGGCCCCCGGCGGGGCGGCCGTCCGGTGGGAGGAGAGCGACCTGCCGCTCGACGCGTGCGTCTCGCTCGCCGCCTCCGGCCTGGACCCGGACGCGGGCGTGATGCTCGGGGCGGTCTGGCGGCGCGCGGCCCGGCAGCTCGTCCTCGCCGCCCACCACGTGGTGATCGACGGCGTCTCGTGGCGGATCCTGATGGACGACCTGGCCACCGCCTGGCGGCAGCTCGCCTCGGGCGCGCCGATCGAGCTGCCGCCGGCCGGCACGTCGTTCCGGCGCTGGACGCAGCTGCTCGAACGCACGCCGTTCGAGCAGGACCTCGACCACTACCGGCGCCCCCTGCCGGGGCCGGACCTGCCGCTCGGCCGGCGCCGCCTGACCGGGGCCGACACCGTCGCCCGCGAGCGGTCGCGCGTCGTCACGGCCGGGCCCGAGGTGACCGCCGCGCTGCTGGGCGAGCTGCCCGCGCGCTTCCACGCCGGCGTCAACGACGTGCTGCTGACCGCGCTCGCCGTCGCCCTCGCCCGGCGGCGCCGCGACCTGGGGCAGGATCAGACGTTCGCGCACGTCGAGCTGGAGGGGCACGGCCGCGAGGGCCGGTTCGTGGCGCAGGCGGCCGGGTTCGAGCCGGAGCTGTCGCGGACCGTGGGCTGGTTCACCACGCTGTTCCCCGTGACCGTGGACCCGGGCGCGGCCGGCGACCTCACCTCGCCCGCGTACCTGACGGCCGCGCTCAAGGCCGTCAAGGAGGGTCTGGCCCGGGTACCGGGCAACGGCCTGTCCTACGGCGTGCTGCGGCACCTGGCCGGCGCCGCGTTCGACGCGCCCGCGCCGCAGGTGCTGTTCAACTACCTGGGCCGTTACGACGCGGGCGGCTCCGGGGACTGGCAGCTCGCCGGCGCCACCACCGGGCAGCTCGGCGAGCGGCGCGACCCCGGGATGCGGCTGCCGCGCGCCCTGGAGTTCAACGCGATCGCCGAGCCGGGCCCGACCGGCGCGTACGAGCTGGTCACCACCATCTCCTGGCCGGAAGGCGTGTTCACCGACGACGACGTGGCGACGATCGGCGACTACTTCCTGGCGGCCCTGTCCGGGCTGGCCGCGCTCGACGGCGGCGGCCACTCCCCCAGCGACTTCCGCCCGCTGTCCCTCACCCAGGCCGACGTGGACGCGCTCGACGGCCCGGCGCTGCTCGACGTCCTGCCGCTGACCCCGCTGCAGGAGGGCCTGTACTTCCACTCCGTCTTTGACGACGACTCGGCCGGCAGCTACGTCGAGCAGCAACTGCTCACGCTGGAGGGCGAGGTGGACGCCGGCCGGCTCGCCGCGGCGGCCACCCGGCTGCTCACGCTGTACCCGAACCTGGCCGCGCGGTTCGTGGCGCTGGCCGACGGCCGCGTGGTGTCGGTGCTGGAGAGCGGCGCGACGGCGCCGTTCCGCACGATCGAGCTGGCCGACGACGAGATCGGCGGCTACGCCGAGCGGGACCGCCGCGCCGGGTTCGACCTGGCGGCCGGGCCACTGATGCGCTACACGCTCGTCCGCACCCGCTCCGGCGGGCACGTCCTGGTGCAGACCGTGCACCACATCATCGCCGACGGCTGGTCGGTGCCGGCGATGCTGCGCGCGCTGCTCGCCGAGTACCACGCGCCCGGCAGCGGGTACCCGCGCGCCGGCTTCCCCGGCTACGTCCGCTGGCTGGCCGGGCAGGACGACGACGTGAGCGACCGGGTGTGGCGCGAGCAGCTCGCCGGGCTGCCCGGCCCCGCCCTGGTCGCCGAGGGGCACACCCCGTCCGGCCGGTTCGCCGACACCGCCGTGCGGCCGGACGGCGACCTCGACGAGGCCGCCAGGGCGGCGGGCGTGCCGCTCAGCGTCGCCGTGCACAGCGCGTGGGCGGTGACGCTCGGCGGGCTGCTGCGGCGCTCCGACGTCGTCTTCGGCTCCACCGTGTCCGGCCGCGACGCGCCGGTGCCCGGCATCGACGACATGGTGGGCCTGTTCATCAACACGATCCCCGTCCGCGCGCGGTGGGACGCCGCCACCACGTCCCGCGCGCTGCTCGGCTCCGTGCGGGAGCACCAGAGCGCGGTGCTGCCGCACCAGCACGTCTCGCTGGCCAGGATCGGCCGGCAGGCCGGGAGCGGGCCGCTGTTCGACACGCTCGTGGTCTTCGACGTGGCCACCGACGTGGACAGCCTGCGCCTGCCGGGTCACTCCCTCGCCATCACCCGGGTCGTGAACGAGGGCGCGCCGCACTACCCGCTGACCCTGGTGGTGGAGCGGGCGGCGGACGGCGGGGCGCGCTTCAACCTGATCTATGACGGTGAGCTGCTGCGGGAGAGGGGTGCCCGGGCGATCCTGGACACGTTCACCCGCGCCTTGACCGGGCTGCTGACCCGGCCGGACGCCCTCGTGCGCGACCTGGCCTCCGGCGACGCGCCGCAGGTCGTCCCTGCGACTCTGGGTGAGCTGTTCGACGCCGCCGCGCGCCGGGACCCGGCCGCCGTCGCCGTCACGCAGTGCGGGCTGGACGGTGGCAGCCGCTCGCTCACCTACGGCGAGCTGGCGGCGGCGAAGGACCGGCTGGCCGCCGTGCTGCGCGCGGCCGGGGTCGGGCCGGGCGAGCGGGTCGCGGTCGCCGTGCCGCGCTCCGTCGAGCAGGTCGTCGCCCTGGTCGCCGTCGTCAGCGCGGGCGGCGCGTACGTGCCGCTGGACCTGGCCTACCCGGACGAACGGCTCCGGTACGTGCTGTCGGACGCCGCCCCGCGCGTCGTCCTCGTGGACCGGGAACACCGCGACCGCCTCGCCGGGCTGGCGAGCGGGGCGCGGGTGCTCGTCCTGGGGGATGAACCGCTCCTGGAGACGACGGCGGGCCCCATCTGCGAGGCCCGCCCGCACGACCCCGCCTACGTGATCTACACCTCCGGCTCCACCGGCCGCCCCAAGGGCGTCGTCGTCCCGCACTCCAGCGTGGTGGCGCTGCTCGCCAACACCCGCGCCGACATGGGCTTCGGCCCGGACGACGTGTGGGTGCAGTTCCACTCCTCCTCCTTCGACTTCGCGGTGTGGGAGCTGTGGGGCGCGCTCGCGCACGGCGGCGAGCTGCTGGTGCCGGACTACGCGCTGACCCGCTCCCCCGTCGACTTCCACCGCCTGGTACGCGAGCGCGGCGTCACCGTGCTCAACCAGACCCCGTCGGCGTTCTACCGGTTCATCGAGGCCGACCGGCACGCCGGCGAGCCGATCACCTCGCTGCGCCGGATCATCTTCGGCGGCGAGGCCCTGGACCTGGAGCGGCTGCGCGGCTGGGTCGAGCGGTACGGCACCGCGTCGCCCGAGCTGGTCAACATGTACGGCATCACCGAGACCACCGTCCACGTCACCCACCGGGTGCTGACCGGCGACGACTTCACCGGCGACGACTTCGCCGGCGGCGGCTCCCCCATCGGCGGCCCCATCCTCGGCCTGGTCACGTACCTGCTGGACGACCGGCTCCGGCCGGTGCCGCCGGGGCGGGTGGGCGCCATCTACGTCGCCGGCGACCAGGTGTCGCTCGGCTACCTGGGCAGGCCGGCCCTGACGGCGGGCCGTTTCGTGGCCGACCCGTTCGCGGGTGACGGCTCGCGCATGTACCACACGGGCGACCTGGCCCGCCGCACGCTCGACGGTGAGCTGGTCTTCGCCGGGCGGGCCGACGACCAGGTGCAGCTCAAGGGGTTCCGGATCGAGCCGGGCGAGGTGGAGAGCGCGCTCAGGGAGCTGGACGGCGTGGTGGACGCGGCCGTCACGGTGGCCGGCAGCGGCGATCACCTGGTGGCGCACGTGGTGGGCGAGGTGCCCGGCGACCTGGCCCGGTCGCTGGGGGCGAAGCTGCCCGCGTACATGATCCCGGGGCGCGTGCTGCGGGTGGACGCCCTGCCGCTGACGGTCAACGGCAAGCTGGACCGCCAGGCCCTGATCGAACGCGCCGCCGCCGAGCCGGAAGCCGACGCCCCGACGCCGACGGCGCCGGAGAGCGGGCCGCCGGCGGCTGAGCAGGCGGTTGCCGCGCTCGCGGCGATCTTCGCCGCGGTGCTGCCCGGCTCCGAGGCGGACGGGGACACCGACTTCTTCCGGGCCGGGGGCGACAGCATCGTCGCCATCACCGTCGTCAACCGCGCCCGCGCGCTCGGCCTGCGGATCACCCCCAAGGACGTGTTCCTGCACCGCACGCCCCGCGCCCTCGCCGAGCACGCGGGCACGAGCACCCCACCGGCGCCGGCGCCGGCCAGGCACGAGGACGGCCCGGTGACGCCCACGCCGATCATCCTGCGCCGCCGCGAGCTGGGCGGCTCGCTCGCCCGCTTCGCCCAGGCCAGGACGCTGGCGGCGCCGGACGGCACCGGGTTCGCCGACGCCGAGCGGGCCGCGAACGCCGTCGTGGCCGCCCATCCGGCCCTGCGCCTGCGCCTGCACGTCGAGCACGGGGTGTGGACGCTGCGCACCGGCCCGGCCCCGCGCGTCGCCGTCACCCGGGCGGAGGCGATGAGCCCGGCGGAGGCGGCGAACGCGGCCGTGGACCGGCTCGACCCGGGGGCCGGGCGGATGGTCGCGTTCACCTGGCTGGAGGCGAGCCGGACGCTGGTGATCGCCGCCCATCACCTCGCCATCGACGCGGTGTCCTGGCTGATCCTGCTGGACGACCTGGCCGCCGCCATGCGCGGAACGCCCCTGGCGGCGCCCACGACGTCCTACGCCGAGTACGCCGACGCCCTGGCGACCGGCGCCGCCCAGGCGACCGGCACCCTCGGCCACTGGCTGCAGACGCTCGAAGCACCCGCGCTGCTGCCCGCGGTCGGGGGACAACGCGAGGCCACGGTGGAGATCCCGCCCGAGCTGACCACGCTCCTGACCAGGGCCGCGCCGGCCGCGCTCGGCGTCGGTCTCACCGAGCTGCTGTGCGGGGCGCTGCGGGCGGCGCTGACCCGGATCCAGCCGGAGCCCGCCGACCTGGCCGTCGAGCTGGAGCGCCACGGCCGGGTCCCGGTGCTCGGACACCACGACTACACCCGTACGGTCGGCTGGTTCACCGCCGTCGCGCCGGTGCGCCTCAGCGCGCACACCGACCCGGTCGCCGCCGCGCGCGAGGTCGCGGACCGGCTGCCGGACGAGCGCGGGCACCTCACGTACGGCCAGCTCCGGTACCTCAACCCGCAGACGGCCCCGCTGCTGCGCGCCCGCCCGCAGGTGCTGTTCAACTACCTGGGCCCGGCCAGCGAGTCCCGGGCGCTGCCCGTCGCCGGCGCGGACGGCCACGGCAGCCCGTACGCGGTGGAGGTCAACGCCTGGCTCGACCCGGACGCCGGGACCCTGCGTGCCGCCTTCACCCTGGCGGACGGCGTCCCCGACGAGCTGACCGGCCACTGGCGGCAGGCGCTGGAGCGGATCGCCGCGGCCGCCACGACGGCCGAGCGGACGGCGCCGGTGACGCCGCTGCAACGGGGCCTGTTCTTCCAGGCGCAGCTCACCGGCCCGGCCGGGCACTACGTCGCCCAGAGCTATTTCACCTTCGAGCGCCGGCTCGACGCCGATGCCCTGGCCGAGGCGATGGCGTACGTGATCGCCCGGCATCCGGTGGCGGGCGCGGGCTTCACCACCGACGCCGCCGGCGACCCGGTCCAGGTGCTCGCGGCGGGCCGGCGGGTCGATGTTCGTACGGTGGAGGTGGCGGGCGAGGCGGAGGCCGAGGCGCTGCGCGCCCGCGACCGCGACACGGGCTTCGACCCCGGCGAGCCGCCGCTGATCCGGCTGACGGTGGTGCGCCTGCCCGGCGGGCGGGACGGCCTGCTGCTCAGCTACCACCTGCTGCTGTGGGACGGCTGGTCGCGCGAGATCGTGCTGCGCGACCTGTTCGACGCGTACGCGGCGATCGTCGCGGGCGAGCCGCCGGTCCCGGTCCCGGCCACGCCCTCCTTCGAGGACCACTGCCGGGCGCTGGCCGCCCGGGACACCGCCGCGTCCGAGCGCTTCTGGGCGGAGCACCTGGCCGGCCTGCCCGGCCCGACGCTGCTGGCCGGCCCCGCCCCCGCGCTCCCGGACGAGCTGCCGCGCGCGCTGGTGCGCACGCTGTCCGCCGAGCAGTCGGAGCTGCTGCGCGCGGCGGCCAGGGCGCACGGCGTCACCCTCAACGCGGTGCTGACCGGCGCGTTCGGGCTGCTGCTCGGCGCGCACACCGGCCGCGCCGACGCGGTGTTCGGCGTGACCGTCTCGGGGCGGGAGGGCGAGGGGCTGTCCGGTATCGTGGGCGTGCTGCTCAACACCGTGCCCATGTGGACGCGGCCCCGCCCAGGAGACCCGGTGCGGGCGTACCTGGCGGAGGTGCAGGCGGCCAGGGTCGCGGCGATGGAGCACGAGCACCTGGGGCTCGGCGAGATCCAGCGCGCCGGCGGCCACGACACGCTGTTCGACAACCTGTTCGTGCTGCAGAACTTCCTGGACCTGGACGCGCTGGCCGCGCTGAACGCCCGGCACGGCATCACGGAGGTGCGGGCGGAGGACTCCACGCACTACCCGTTCACCTGGGTCGTCACGCCCGGCGAGCGGCTGACGGTCAAGCTGGAGTACCGCGACGGCGACACCGGGCGCGCCGGCCGCCTCCTGGACGACTACCTGCGGGTGCTCGGCGACCTGGCCCGGTGGAGCGGGCCCGTGGGCGCGCTGCCTGGGCTGGGGCCGGAGCCGGTGCCGGCCGGGCGCACGGACATCGGCACGGACACGGTGGTCGACCGGTTCGACCGGGCGGCGGAGCGGGATCCGGACCGGGTCGCGCTCGTGGCGCACGGCCGCGGCATGACGTTCGCCGAGCTGCGGGAGCGCAGCCGGGCGGTGGCGGGGGTGCTCGCCGGTCGCGGCCTCGGGCCGGGGGCGACGGTGGGGCTGGCGATCCCGCGCTCGCTCGACTCGATCGTGGCGCTGTTCGCCGTGCTGCGGACCGGGGCGGCGTACGTGCCGCTGGAGCTGGACCACCCGGACGAGCGGATCGCCGCGATCGTCGCGGACGCCCGCCCGCAGGTGATCCTCACCGTCAGCTCCGTCGCGCCGCGCCTCACGGGTGACCTGATCGAGCTGGACCGGCCGCTGCCGGCGGCGGAGCCGTTCGTGACGTTCGCGCCGGACGACCCCGACCGGTTGCGGCACCCGGCGTACGTGATCTACACCTCCGGCTCGACCGGCCGGCCGAAGGGCGTGGTGACGGAGTACGCGGGGCTGACGAACATGCTGATCAACCACCAGCGGCGGATCTTCGAGCCGGTGCTCGCGCGGCACGGGCACCGGGTGTTCCGGATCGCGCACACGGTGTCGTTCGCGTTCGACATGTCGTGGGAGGAGCTGCTGTGGCTCGCGGACGGCCACGAGGTGCACATCTGCGACGAGGAGCTGCGGCGGGACGCGCCCCGGCTGGTGGAGTACTGCCTGGAGCACCGGATCGACGTGATCAACGTGACCCCCACGTACGCGCAGCAGCTGGTGGCCGAGGGCCTGCTCGACGACCCGGAGCGGCGGCCGCCGCTGGTGCTGCTGGGCGGTGAGGCGGTCACCCCGGCGTTGTGGCGGCGGCTGGCGGAGACCGAGGGGACGGTCGGCTACAACCTGTACGGTCCCACGGAGTACACCATCAACACGCTGGGCGTCGGCACGTTCGAGTGCGCGGACCCGGTGGTGGGGGTGGCCATCGACAACACCGACGTGTACGTGCTGGACCCGTGGCTGCGGCCGGTGCCGGACGGGGTGCCGGGCGAGCTGTACGTGTCGGGCATCGGGATCGCGCGCGGCTATCTCGGGCAGCCGGGGCAGACCGCGCACCGGTTCGTGGCGTGCCCGTTCGGCGAGCCTGGGGAGCGCATGTACCGTACCGGTGACCTGGTGCTGCGGCGGCCGGACGGGAACCTGGCGTACCTGGGCCGCACCGACCAGCAGGTCAAGATCCGGGGGCACCGGGTGGAGCTCGGCGAGGTGGAGGCGGCGTTCGCGGCGCATCCGGCGGTGCGTTTCGCCGCCGCGGTCGCCCAGCCCGACCCGCAGGTGGACGGCGCCTACCGGCTGGCCGCCTACCTGGTGCTGGACGGCGCCGGCCTGGCGCAGGTCGCCGCCGAGGTGGGCGCGGGCCTGCCCGACTACCTGCGCCCCAGCCACTACGCCCAGGTGGCGGCCATCCCGCTGACCGTGAACGGCAAGGCCGACACCAAGGCGCTGCCGGAGGCGAGGCCGCTGGGCGCGCTGACGACGTCGGCCGAGCGCGGCCCGGCGACGGAGACCGAGCGCGCCGTGTGCGAGCTGTTCGCCGAGGCGCTGGACCTGGACGACGACGAGGTGAGCGCGGTGAGCGACTTCGTCGCGCTCGGCGGCCACTCCATGCTGGCGGTGCGGCTGGCGGGGCTGCTGCGCCGCGCGTACGGCCCCGTCATCACCATCCGTGACCTGTTCGCCCTGCGGACCCCCGAAGCGATCGCCGGGCACCTCGATGAAACCCACTGACGTCCAGGAGCCCCGCACGGGCTCCGCCATCCTGCGCACGGCGCTGCGGCGCAACGCGGGCGCCATGGCCTGGGGCACCGTCCTCATGGGCCTGTACCAGGCGGGCGAGACCGCGTTCCCCATCGCGCTCGGCCTCATCGTCGAGCACACGTTGCGGGAGCGCAGCCTCGCCTCGCTGGCCTGGTCGGTCGCGGCGCTGGCGGTGATCATCACGACGGTGTCGCTGTCGTGGCGGTTCGGGATGCGCATCCTGCAGAAGGCCAACACGACCGAGGCGCACCGCTGGCGGGTGCGGGTCGCCGACTGCGGGCTGCAGCCGGTGGCCAGGGACGTGGACCTCAAGTCCGGCGAGGTCCTGACCATCGCCACGGAGGACGCCGACCAGACCGCCGACATCATCGAGGTGGTGCCGCTGCTGATCAGCTCGCTGGTCGCGGTGCTGATCACGGCGGTCGCGCTGGGCGTCGCCAGCGTCTGGCTGGGCCTGCTGGTGATCGTGGGGACGGTCGCGATCCTGTCGATCCTCAGCCTGCTGTCCAAGCGCATCGGCGACGGCACCCGCGAGCAGCAGGCGCGGGTGGCGCGGGCGGGCGCCAAGGTCGCCGACCTGATCAGCGGTCTGCGTCCGCTGCACGGCTTCGGCGGCAACCACGCGGCGTTCCTGTCGTACCGGAGGGTGAGCACCGAGGCGAGGAACCAGGCGATCACCGTCGCTAAGGTGAACGGCGCCTACGCCGGGGCCGCGCTGGCGCTGAACGCGATCCTCGCCGCGGCGGTGACGCTGGCGGCGGGCTGGCTGGCCTTGGACGGCCGGATCACGATCGGCCAGCTCGTCATGGCCGTCGGGCTGGCGCAGTTCATCATCGAGCCTCTCAAGCTGTTCTCGGAGATGCCGAAGTACGTGATGATCGCGCGGGCGTCGGCGGAGCGGATGGCGCTGGTGCTCGCCGCTCCCCCGGTGACGACGCCGGGCGGCGGCCGCCCGTCCCCGGGCGGGGACCTGGAGGTGGACGGCGTCCGGTACGGGTCGCTGCGCGAGCTGAAGCTGCACGTGCCGGCGGGCGAGTTCGTGGCGATCGCCGCCTACCATGCGCGCGAGGCGGCCGACCTGGCCGCGATCCTCGCCGTGAAGGTGCCGCCGGACGCCTACGAGGGCGTGGTGCGGATCGGCGGCCACGAGCTGAAGGACCTCTCGGTCGAGGCGGTCCGCGAGCACCTGCTGGTCAACCCGTACGACGCGGAGATCTTCGCCGGCACCCTGCGCACGAACATCGACCCGGCGGGCACCGGCCGGAGGGTGGCCGAAGCCGTCGAGGCGTCGCTGCTGACCGACGTCGTCGCCCTGCACCCCGACGGCCTCGACCACGAGGTCCGCGACCGCGGCGCGAACCTGTCGGGCGGCCAGCGCCAGCGCCTCTCGCTGGCCCGCGCCCTGGCCGCCGACCCGGACATCCTGGTGCTGCACGACCCGACGACGGCGGTCGACGCCGTCACCGAGCAGCTCATCGCCCGCAACCTCGCGCGGCTGCGGCGCGGCCGAACCCTGATCGTCATCACCGGCAGCCCCGCCCTCCTGGACGCCGCCGGCCGCGTCCTCGTCCTCGACGGCGGCGCCGTCACCGCCGAGGGCACCCACCGCGACCTTCTGGCCACCGACGACACCTACCGGCGAGCCGTGGCTCGCTGACCACCCAGCTAGGGAAAGGACCTGACATGACCAACCCCTTCGACGACCCGGACGGCCGCTTCCTGGTGCTGGTCAACGCCGAGAACCAGCACTCGCTGTGGCCCGCGTTCGCCGAGGTGCCCGGCGGCTGGACCGTCGTCCTGCCGGAGAGCAGCCGGGCCGCGTGCCTCGACTACATCGAGCGCCACTGGACCGACCTGCGCCCGCGCTCACTGGCCGAGCGGGCCGACCTCGGCGGGTGACAGGCCGTCCAGCAGGGCGCACAGCTCGCCCGTGACGTCGTCGAGCGAGCCGGAGCCGTCGACCACCAGGTCGGGGTGCTCCGGCGGCTCGTAGACCTGGCCGAGGCCCGTCATGTTCGGCAGCCGGCCCGCCTTCGCCTGGGCGTACAGGCCCTTCGGGTCCCGGCGCACGCACACCTCGGCCGGGGTGTCCACCCACACCTCGGCGAAGTCGCCCGGCGCGAACAGGCTCCTGGCCGCCGCCCGGTCCGCCCGGTACGGCGACACCAGCGCCACGATCACGATCAGGCCGGCGTCCAGCAGGATGCGGGCCAGCTCGGCGACCCGGCGCACGTTCTCGGCGCGCCCCTCGGGGGTGAACCCGAGGTCCTTGTTCAGCCCGCTGCGCACGTTGTCGCCGTCGAGCACGTACGTGTGCAGCCCCATGCCGTGCAGCCGCCGCTCCAGCGCGTTGGCGATGGTCGACTTGCCGGCGCCCGGCAGGCCGGTCAGCCACAGGACCCTGGCCCGCTGCCCCTTCAGCCGCTGCCGGGCCTCCCGGTCCACGGTGTAGGCGTGGGGGACGACGTTGCGGCCGCGCCGCAGCGCGTGCCGGACCATGCCGGCCGCGACGGTCTCCTTGGTGACGCGGTCCACCAGCAGGAAGCTGCCGGTGTCGCGGCACTCCTGGTAGGCGTCCAGGCTGACGGGGGTGTCGGTGGTCAGCTCGACGGTGCCGATGTCGTTGAGCCCGAGCGTACGGGCGGCGAGCTGCTTGCCCGACACCACCTCCATCCGGCCGCGCACGGACGTCACCATCGCGGGCACGCCGCGGGAGCCGGCGAGCAGCAGGTAGGAGCGGCTGTGGCGGAGCGGCTCCGCGGCGGTCCAGACGAGCGTGGCGGAGTAGGCCGTCGCGGGGGCGAGCCCGTCGCGCAGGGCGTCCGGCGTGGTGAGCAGGTCGCCGCGGCGGACGTCCACGTCGTCGGCCAGCGTCACCGTCACGGGCGTGCCGGGGCCGGCCTCGCGCAGGTCGTGGCCGCCGGGGCCGAGCAGCCGGTCGATCCTGGACGCGCCGCCGCCGGCGACCGCGACGGGATCTCCCTGGCGGACGGGGCCGCCGGTCACGGTGCCGGCGAAGCCGCGGAAGCCGTCCGCGCGGATCACGTACTGGACGGGCAGCCGGTAGTCGCCGGCCGTCTCCGCGGGTGGCGGCTGCCAGGTGGCCAGCGCGTCGAGCAGGGTGGGGCCGTCGTACCAGGGCAGGCTCGGCGAGCGCTCGACGACGTTGTCGCCGCTGAGCGCGCTGGCGGGCAGCACGCTCGCGGTGACGCCGTACCCGTCGGCCGCCGCCCGCACCTCGCTCGCGAGCCGGTCGAACACGGCCTGGTCGTAGTCCAGCGCGTCGAGCTTGTTGACCACGGCGATGACGGCCCGCACGCCCATCAGCGCGCAGATGGCCAGGTGCCGGTGGGTCTGCTCGCGCACGCCCTTGGTGGCGTCCACGAGGAGCACGGCGACGTCGGCGGTGGACGCCGCGACCGCCATGTTGCGCGTGTACTGCTCGTGCCCCGGCGCGTCGGCGATGATCACGCGCCGGCCGGACGGCAGGTCCAGGAACAGGTAGGCGACGTCGATCGTGATGCCCTGCTCGTGCTCGGCCTCCAGGCCGTCGGTCAGCAGCGAGTAGTCCACCGCCCCGGCGGGGATGGTGGAGCCGCCGCGCCGGGTGCGCCGGGCGTAGTCGAGCTGGTCCTCGGTGGCGCTGCCGGTGCCGGCGAGCAACCGGCCGATGAGGGTGGACTTGCCGTCGTCGACGGAGCCGCAGGCGATCACTCGAAGCATCGGCTTCATCAGAAGTACCCCTCCGACTTCTTGCTCTCGATGGAGGTGCCGCCCTCGCCGTCGATGAGCCGGCCCGCCCGCTCGGACCTGCGGTCGCGCCGCATCTCGTCGATGACCTCGTCGAGGGTCTCGGCCTTGGACTCGACGGCGGCGGTCAGCGGGTAGCAGCCGAGGGTGCGGAAGCGGACGTGGCGCGGCCGCGGCCGCTCGCCGGGCGACAGGGGGAAGCGGTCGTCGTCCACCATGATCAGGGAGCCGTTCCGCTCGACGACGGGGCGCGGCGCGCTGAAGTACAGCGGCACCACCGGGATGTCCTCGCGCTTGATGTAGTGCCAGACGTCCAGCTCGGTCCAGTTGGACAGCGGGAAGACCCGCATCGTCTGGCCTTCGGCCAGCTCGGTGTTGGCCGACCACCAGAACTCCGGGCGCTGCGAGCGCGGCTCCCAGCGGTGGTGCGGCTCGCGCAGCGAGAAGATCCGCTCCTTGGCGCGCGAGCGCTCCTCGTCGCGCCGCGCCCCGCCGATGGCGGCGTCGAACCCGCCGTCGTCGAGCGCCCGCCGCAGGGTGACGGTCTTCATGATCCGGGTGTACTCGTGGGCGCCGTGCGTGAACGGCGTGGCCCCCTCGGGGTTGGTGTGCACCCGCAGGTCGAGCCCGAGCCGGCGGGCGGTCTCGTCGCGGAAGGCGATCATCTCGCGGAACTTCCAGCCGGTGTCCACGTGCAGGACGGGGAACGGCAGCCGGCCGGGCGCGAACGCCTTGATCGCCAGGTGCAGCAGCACCGAGGAGTCCTTGCCGATCGAGTACAGCAGCACCGGCCGGCGAAAAGCCCCGGCGACCTCGCGCAGCACGTGGATCGCCTCGGCCTCGAGCATGTCCAGGACGTCTTCTTCGGCCAAATCTCGGCCCTCCGTCGTCGTGGGTGAGCAGGGGGATTCCCATGAGCGATGCGGCTATGCTGCCCTTGAGTAACCCGTAAAAACCTCATAACGGTTATTCTCTGGGATGCAGTGTCCCGCTCCTCCGGGGAAAGGAACCGGAGACTCCCGACCAGATTGGCGGTGCGGTGATGAACGCTCGCGGCAAGCGGAGCTCCCTGACGGTGAAGGAGCTGTCCAAGAAGACGTGGAGCGACTTCGAGACGGTGCTCGGCGACAACGGAGGGGCCCGCGGGTGCTGGTGCATGCACTGGCGGCTGTCCATCTCGGAGTGGATGGAAGGCAAGGGCGAGGGGAACAAGAAGGCGATGAACCGGCTCGCCCAGCGCGATCCGGCGCCCGGCGTCATCGTCTACGACGGGGACGAGCCGGTGGCGTGGTGCTCGCTCGGGCCGCGCTCGGCGTTCCCGCGGCTCGAACGCTCGCCGATCCTGGCCGACCTCGACGACACGCCGGTGTGCGCGCTGGCGTGCGTCTTCGTGCACAAGAAGCGCCGGGGCTCCGGGCTGCTGCCGGACATCCTCGAGGCCGTGTGCGGGTACGCCGCCGACGCCGGCTACACGACCGCCGAGGGCTACCCGGTCGAGCCGCGCGACGGCAAGCGCGCGGGCGCCGACACGGCCATGACCGGAATCGCCAGCGCCTTCCTCAAGGCCGGCTTCTCCGAGGTGGCCCGCCCGCGCAAGGACCGCCCGGTCATGCGCCGCAAGCTCGGCTGACGTACGTCGTGATGAGGCGCGCGGCCGTCACTGCGGGGCCCGGCTCTGGCGGTGGCGGCGCGCCTTCTCGCGGTTGCCGCAGATGCTCATGCTGCACCAGCGGCGGCGCCCGCCCCGCGAGGAGTCCAGGAACAGCCAGCCGCACCGGCCGCAGGCCCTGATCCGGTCGTGCGGCAGCGTGAACACCGCATTCACCACCAGCAGGGACAGGGCCGCGGGGATCGCTCCCGGCGCCGACCAGTCGGCGGTGAAGCGGTGCGGCGCGGCGCCGTCCGGCTCGACCTGCCGGGCCCGCACGCCCGCCCCGGCCCGTTCCAGCAGCAGGCCGAACGGCTCGGGCGGCACGGGCGCGCCGTGCGCGATCGCGTCGAACACCGCCCACGCCTGCTCGCGCACGGCCCGCACCTCCGGAACGAGAGCGTCCGCGCCGGCCAGGGGCGGCACCGTATCAGTCGGCATCGTGTCGGCCAGACCCGCGGACACGCACCACGTCAGCACGTCGGAGGGGTCTTTCAGCAGCTCTCCGTCGGCGACCGGCTGGTGCCGGTCGTAGACGGTATTGGTGAGGTCCAGCGCCGGATGGCCGCCGACGAAGTGGGCGTCCTGCCACGGCGCCTGGACCCTGGTGGCCAGAGTAACCATCTAACCCAATGTAAAGGGTTTCTACGGCGTTGGCTAGTCTCCCTGGAACCGCCTGCGCAGCAGCACGGTCGTGGCGATCGCCGCGACCGCGAACCCGACCGAGCACCACAGGGCCCAGCGCCAGCCCTCCAGGGTGGCCGCCTCGGGCCCGCCGGCGCCGGCGGCGAAGTGCGCCGCCACCGAGGTCACCACGCCGACCCCGATGGCCAGCCCGAGCTGCTGGGAGACGTTGATCAGGGCGCCGGCCGTGGCCTGCCGCCCCTCCTCGGCGCCGTTCGTGCCCGCGATGCTCGTCGTGATCAGCGCGATGATGTGGCCGAAGGCGTTCACGGACGTGCCGATCAGGACGAGCGCGAGCCCGTACCCCTCGGGCAGCCCCACCATGACGAGGATGCCGATCGTCTCGACGACGATCCCGAACAGCAGCACGCGGTAGAGCCCGAACCGCTCGACGAACCGGCCCGCGTAGATCCCGGTGACGATCGCGATCGCGCCCGAGACGGCGAACGTCAGGCCGGTCGGCAGCGCGCCCAGGCCGAGATGCGTCTGCAGGTAGAGGGTGAGGATGAACAGCATGCCGCCGTAGGAGCAGATCAGCAGGACGTTGATCAGGTTGGCCGCGCCGATGGCGGCGGTGCGGAAGATGGAGATCGGCACGAGGGCGTGCCGCTTCCTCGACTCCACCCAGACGAACAGCGCGACGGCGGGCACCGCGACCACCGCGGCGAGCAGGATCGGGGCGGACGTCCAGCCGTACCGCTCCCCCTCGGTGAGGGCGAACACGAGCGCGACCATGCCCGTGGTGATAAGGGCGACGCCGGTGAGGTCGAGGTCGCGGGAGGCGTGCCGGTCCCGGCTCTCGTCGAGGTGGGCCTTGGCCAGCAGGCCGAAGACCAGCACGATGGGCACGTTGATCAGGAAGACGGAGCGCCAGCCGGCGAACTCGGTGAGCACTCCCCCGAGCACCATGCCGGAGACGAACCCGGCCGACAGCGCCGACCCGTACACGCCGAGCGCCCGCTCGCGTTGCGGCCCTTCCGGGATGGCCGCCTGGAGCAGCCCGAGCCCGGCCGGGGCGATGAACGCGGCGGCGACCCCTTGCAGGGCGCGGCCGGCGATGAGCGCGGACGGGGACCAGGCCAGGCCCGCCAGGAGCGAGGCCAGCAGGAAGCCGGCCAGGCTCCAGATGAACACGCGCTTCCTGCCGTACAGGTCGGCGACCCGGCCGCCGAGCAGGAGGAAGCCGCAGAAGGCGAGCGGGTAGGCCGACAGCACCCAGGCCAGGCCGCCCCCGGAGGAGAAGTCCATGGACTCGCCGATGCTGGGCGCGGCGACGTTGATGATGGAGTAGTCGAGCGCGACCAGGAACTGGGTGCCGCAGATGACGGTGAGCTGCCAGAACTGGCGGGACCGGAATCCGCTCTCAACGGTCGCTGGTGACGATTCTTGTTGCTTCATTTCCGCTCCTTTCGCTCCTGCCGGCCGTCGGCTCCCTGACGGGCGTGCGGGTGTCCGCGACGGAGCCGAGGAACAGGCGGTGCACGTGCGTCACCGCGTCGAGGACGTCGTGCTCGGCGCACGTGATGGAGATGCGCCGGGCCTGGACGGTCAGGTCCCGCACCATGACGCCGCGGCTCCTGAGCGTCTCCAGCAGGAGGCGCACCTCGGGCTGGTGGCGGCAGAAGCCGC
Organism: Nonomuraea composti; assembly: GCF_012034275.1. Taxonomy (NCBI): domain Bacteria; kingdom Bacillati; phylum Actinomycetota; class Actinomycetes; order Streptosporangiales; family Streptosporangiaceae; genus Nonomuraea; species Nonomuraea composti. The sequence goes on from NZ_JAATEP010000019.1 coordinate 141,215, forward strand.
GGCCCACCAGCGACACCCGGCCCAGCGGCCCGGACCAGCGCCGCCCGGCGAAGGCGCCGGCCGCGCACAGGTCGGCGAGCACCGCGTCCACGCGGTCCCGCCCGGCGGCGTTGACGAGGAAGCGCAGCGAGCCGGGCGGGCCGGCCTCCAGGTGGCCGAGCAGGTCCACGGGCAGCATCGGGTCGGCCAGCCGGGCGGCCAGCGTGCCCAGCGCGGCCGGGTCGACGCCGTCGAGCCGGCAGTGCAGCTGGCCGGTGCGGTGCACGACGCCGACGGCGGTGGACCGCTCGCCGCCGAGCGCGGCCGCGTGCAGGTCGGTCACCCACGTGCCGGGCGTGTCGGCGGTGCTGGAGCGCACGTGGACGGGGACCCGGTGGATGCCGGCGTACTCCACGCTGGAGTGGGCGAGCACCGTGGCGCCGCACGCGGCCAGCTCCGCCATGTCCTCGTAGGACAGGTGGTCCCATTTACGGGCCTCGGCGACGTGCCGGGGGTCGGCGGTGAACACGCCCTCGACGTCGGTGAAGATCTCGCACGCCGTGGCGCGCAAGGCGGCGGCCAGGGCGACGGCGGTGGTGTCGGAGCCGCCCCGGCTCAGCGTGGTCAGCTCGCCGCTGTCGGCGGCGATGCCCTGGAAGCCGGTCACCACGGGCACCACGCCGGACTGGACGCACGCGCGGATCGGGGCGGGATCGACGTTGACGATGCGGGCGCAGCCGTGCACCCCGTCGGTGATGATGCCGCCGTCGTGGGCGCTGAACGAGCGGGCGGGCACGCCCAGCTCGTGCAGCGCCAGCGCGAGCGCCGCCGCCGACGCCTGCTCACCCGTGCTGAGCAGCAGGTCCAGCTCCCGCGCGTGCGGGCTGTCGGTCAGGTCGCGGGCCAGGTCGAGCATGGAGTCGGTGGTGCGGCCCATCGCGGAGACCACGGCGACCACGGGCTTGTCCGCGGCGGCGATGCGCCGTGCCGCGCGGCGGATCCTGCTCGCGTCACCCAGTGATGTTCCGCCGTACTTCTGAATCACCAGGTCCATCGGTCTTCTCTTCCTGCGCCACATCGGTGGTCACGGTCGCCGTCATCGCCTGCCGTCCCAGCTCTCGCGGCGCAGCCGGTGCGGCGTGCCGAGCCGCACCGACTCGACCGCCGCCCGCCGGTAGTACAGCTGGGCGTCGTTGTCGGAGCGCATGCCGGCGGCGCCGTTGACCTGCATGGTCCGCGTCGTGACGGTGCGGGCCAGGTCGGAGGCGGCCGCCAGGCACGCCGCCGCGTGCGCGGTCGCGCCGGGGTCGTGCACCAGCAGGCGGGTCGCGTCGATGTGCATGGACAGCTCGCTGAGCCGGAACGCCACTCCCTGGAACTTCCCGATGGGCTGGCCGAACTGGCGGCGCGTCCTGGCGTGCTCGACGGCGTGGTCGAGCGCGGCCTGCGCCAGGCCCACCAGGTACGCCGCCTGGCGCACCCGCGCGCCGGCCAGCGCCGCCGGCCATTCGGTGGCGGAGCCGGACCACGCGGCCACGGGCGTGCCGGCGAACTCGACCTCGTACGCCTCGCCCCGGCCCGCCTCCTCGTAGCGCCGCATCGTGATGGACGGGTGGCCGGCCCGCACCAGCGCCGGTCCCGGCCCGCCGCCGCTCACCAGGAAGTGCTCGACCTCGGCGGCGAACCCCACGAAGGAGCACCGCGCGGAGATCGCGCCGTCGCGCTCCCGCCACGGCTCGTCCGTGACGGCCAGCGCCACCGGCTCCTGGCCGAGGACGTCGCCCGGCACCAGCTCGCGGGCCGTGAGCGTGTCGAGCAGCGGCCCCTGGTAGAGCACCGAGCCGAGCAGCTCCGCCAGCCGCACGGTGTCGGGGGTGCCGAGGGCGTCGAGCCCGACCAGCCCCTCCCACACCATGGCGCGGACCTCGCGGCCGTCGCCGTCGTCCGCGTCCTGGGTGCGCGGCCGGTCGGCCATGCGCCGGACGATCGGCGCCAGCTCCTCGTCGAAGAAGCCGGCGATCTCCGTGATCTGCGTCCCGGTCATGACGGCAACCCCAGTTTCGATGTGGCGACGAAGAAGAGCATGATCTCCGAGGAGCCCTGGGCGAGCGTGAGCCCCGGCGCCTCGCGGAAGCCGGCGTCGAAGACGCCCTCGGCGATCGCGGCGGGGTCGCGCGCGTCCAGCAGCGCCCGCGGCCCGAGCAGCTCGACGGCCGCCACCGCCACCTCCTTGGCGGTCTCGGAGGTGTACCACTTGGCGGTCGCCGAGTGCACCTCGTCGGGCCGTCCCTCGTGCAGGTTGGTCACGCACCGCCAGGCCAGCAGCCGCGCCGCGCGCACCCGCGTCTCCAGCTCGACCAGCCGCTCCTCGCAGCCGGGCGGCGCGTGCTCGCGCAGCGCGGCCAGGGTGCGCTCGGCCTTGGCCGAGTGGTCAAGGCCGGTCCGCTCCAGCGGCAGCACCTTGCCCAGCACCTGCCAGCCGTCGTCGACCTCGCCGAGCACGTCCTCGGGCCCCACCCGGATCCCGTCGAGCGTCACCAGGTCGAAGCGCTCCTCCGACAGGTTCCACACCGGCTCGATGAGCACGCCCATGCTCCGCAGCGGCACCAGGAACAGCGTGATGCCGGCGAAGCTCACCGGGCCGGTGGACGTGCGGGCCGCGCACAACGCGAAGTCGCTGTGCTGCGCCTTCATGTTGTAGATCTTGCGGCCGTGCAGGCGCCAGTGGTCGCCGTCCGGCTCGGCGCGGGTGGCCAGCGAGGCCAGGTCGGAGCCGACGTCCGGCTCGCTGAACAGCACGTTCGCGGTGATCTCGGCGCGCGCCAGGCCCGGCAGGAAGCGCTGCTTCTGCTCCTCGGTGCCGAACAGGTGGATGGCGTTGCCGACGATGTCGATGCCCAGGGAGTGCACGTTGTCGGGCACGCCGTGGCGGATCATCTCCTCGGTGAGTATCGCCTTCTCCACGATCGTGGCGTCCGAGCCGCCGTACCGCTCGGGCCAGTTGATCGCCAGCCAGCCGAGCTTGCCGAGCCGCCGGTGCACCTCGAGCAGGCCGCTCTCCTCCCCGTACGGCAGCCGCCTGGACTGCGCGATCTCCGCGCGCACCGCGTCCTCGCACAGCAGCTTGCAGACTTCCTCCCGGAAGCCATCCTGTTCCGGCGTGAAGGCCGGCATCATCGGGCACTCACCTCGCTCGTCCGGTCGCGCATGACTCGCGCCAGCGCTTCGATGTGCGGGGGGCGGAGCATCGTGTAGTGGTCGCCCGCCACCACGCGGGTCTCGTCGGCCCAGGCCCGCCAGCGCTCGGCCTTGCCGGGCCCGGACCCCTGCGCGCACAGCGCCACCACCCGGGCCCGCACGCGGGGCGGGCGGAAGGTCAGCAGCGCGCGCACGTTCGCGGCGAACACGGGGAACCGCTCGGCCAGCCCCGGGTCGCCGGGGTCGGCGCCCATGGCGGCCACGTCGGCGTCGAACCAGGCGCGCAGCTCCTCCTCGCCCGGCTGAGCGGGCTCGCCGGGGATGGCGGTGTCGTCGCGGGTCGCGGCGTCGTCAGGGGTCGCGGTGTCGTCGGGGATGGCGGTGTCGTCGGGGATGGCGGTGTCGTCGGGGATGGCGGTGTCGAGCACGAACGTCAGGGCGACGTCGCCGTCCTGGCGGGCCATCTCCAGCGCGACCGCGCCGCCGACCGACCAGCCGCCCAGGTGCAGCGGCCCGTCGGGCCGGACCTCGCGGATCGCCGCCAGGTAGGTTGCCGCGAGGTCGGCCAGGCTCCGGCCCTCGGTGGGGGCGCCGTGCAGGCCGGGGTCCTCCAGCGCGTGCACGGGCCGGTCGTCGCCCAGCAGCGGGGCCAGCGGCACGTACGGCGCGACCGAGCCGCCCGCGGCGTGCACGAGGAACAGCGGCGGCCTGGTGCCGGCCGGCTGGAGCGGCACGAGCGGGGAGCCGGGGCGCCCGTCCGGCGCGGCCTGACGCTGCCGGGCGAGCGCCTGCTCCCGTTCGCGCCGCAGCCGCAGGCGCAGCACCGCGCGCCGTTTCTCGGCCAGGTCGGCGGTCATCAGCTCGACTCCTTCAACAGCCGGTCCAGCTCCTCCTCGGACAGACCGGCGACCTGGGCCTCCAGCTTGGCGACCTCGTCCTCGCCCAGCAGGGCGCGCTGCGCGTCGTCGATCTGGGCGGCGAACTGGCTGAGCAGCGGGTAGCTGAACAGCCGGCGCGGGTCGAGCGTCACCTGGAAGGCGTCGCGCACCCGCGAGATCATCTGCGTGACCTGGAGGGAGTTGCCGCCGAGGACGAAGAAGTTGTCCTGCGCGCCGACGCTGCCGGGCTCGAGGCTGAGCAGGCTCTGCCAGATCTCGGCCACGCGGCGCTCGGTGTCGGTGCTCAGCTCGGCCTGCCCGGTGCCGCCGCCGGGGCGCGGGTCGGGCAGCCGGGCGTGGTCCACCTTCCCGGTCGCGGTCAGCGGGAGCTGCTCCAGCCGGACGTAGTCGGCAGGCACCATGTGCAGGGGCAGCAGCCCGCTCAGGTGCTCGCGCAGCGCGTCCTGCTCGAAGTCGCCCACCACGTACGCGGCCAGCCAGGCCGACGGCGTGCCCTGGTCGCGCACGGTCACCACGCACTGGCGCACGCCGTCGAAGGTCTCGATGGCGTGCTCGATCTCGCCCAGCTCCACGCGCAGCCCGCGCAGCTTCACCTGGCGGTCGACCCGGCCCAGGAACTCCAGGTTGCCGTCGGCGTTCCAGCGCACCAGGTCGCCGGTGGCGTACATGCGCTCGCCGGGGGTGGGGGCGAACGGGTCGGGCAGGAACTTCTCGGCCGTCTGGCCCGGCCGCCCGAGGTAGCCGATGGCCAGGCCGGCGCCCGCCATGTGCAGCTCGCCGGGCACGCCGACCGGCACCGGGCGCAGCGCCCGGTCCAGGACGTAGGCGCGCTGGTTGGCCATCGCCCGGCCGATCGGCGGCGGGCCGTCCAGCGGCTCCGGCGGGCACAGGTAGTCCACGCAGGTCACCGTGACCTCCGTCGGCCCGTACCCGTTGTGGAACTCGCGGCCCGGCTTGCTCCACCGGTTGACCAGGTCGGCGCCGAACGGCTCCATGCCGATGAAGCACACCCGCAGGTCGTCGAGCGATGCCGGGTCGAGCAGCCCCAGCACGGCGGGCGGGATGTCCACCATGGTCACCCGCTCGCGTTCCAGCAGCCCCTGCAGCCGCTCGGGGTCGAGCAGCTCGGAGCGCGGCGCGCCCACGATGGTGGCGCCGGCGGTGAGCGTCGAGAACACGTCCGACACGCTCACGTCGAAGGCGGGGTTGGAGAACTGCAGGATCCGGTCGTCCGGCGTGACCGAGAACATCCGCTGGAAGGTGGTGCAGAAGTTGACCACCGCCCGGTGCGGCACCATGACGCCCTTGGGGGTGCCGGTCGAGCCCGAGGTGTAGATGACGTACGCGGTGTCCTCCTGCGCCACGTGCACCTTCGGCGGCGACGCCGGCCGGCCGTCGAGCACGTCCGTGTCCAGCAGGAGCCGCGCCACGTCGGCGGGCACCCGGTCGGCCAGGTCGGACGTCGTCACCACGGCCGCCACGTCGGCGTCGCCGAGCTGGTAGGCCAGCCGCTCCGGCGGGTACTGCGGGTCGAGCGGCAGCCACGCCCCGCCCGCCTTGAGCACGCCGAGCTCGGCGGCCGGCAGGTCGAAGCCGCGTTCGAGCAGCACGCCGACCACGCGGCCCGGCGTCACCTTGAACTCGTCGACGAGCACGTGCGCGAGCCGGTCGGAGCGCTCGTCGAGCTGCCGGTAGGTGAGGTCCTCGCCCGCGAACCGCATCGCGACCGCGTCGGGCGTCTCGGCGGCACGCGCGGTGAACAGCTCGTGCAGCAGCCGCCCGTCGACCTCGCCCGGCTCGGGGTTCCAGGCGGTCAGCACGCGCAGGTACTCCTCGTCGGGCATGATGTCCAGCGCGTCCACGCGGGCGTCCGGCCGCGACAGGGCGTCGGCCATGACCGTGGTGAAGTGCTCCACCAGCCGCTCGATGCGTTCGTGGTCGAACAGCTCGGAGGAGTACTCGATCCACACGCCCAGCCCGCCGTCCGGCAGGTCGTTGATCTGGAAGGTGATGTCGAACCGGGTCGTCTCCGGCTGCGGGGTCAGCATCTCGACCTCGACGCCGGGCAGCCGCCAGCGGGCGATCATCGGCTCGGGCAGCAGCGTGAACAGGTGCGCGACCAGGGGGTTGCGGCCCGGCAGCCGCTCCGGCTTCAGCTCCTCCACCAGCCGGCCGAACGGCACGTCCTGGTGGGCCATCGCCTCCAGGATGTGGTCGTTGGTGGCGTGCACCAGGTCGCGGAAGACGGGGTTGCCGCGCAGGTCGCCGCGGACCACCACCGTGTTGGCGAAGAAGCCCATCATGGGCTCGATCTCCGAGCGGGTCCGCCCGGACAGGACGGAGCCGAGCGCGATGTCCTCCTGGCCGGTGTAGCGGTTCAGCAGGACCTGGTAGCCGGCCATCGTCAGGGCGAGCAGGGACACGCCTTCGGCCTTGGCCGTCTCGCGGATGCGGCGGGCGAGGTCGTCGGGCAGGCGGGTCTCGTGGATGCGGCCGGCCCCGGTGGGCGCCGAGGGGCGCTGCCGGTCGGTCCGCCACTCCAGCGGCTCCATGCCGTCCACCGCGGAGTGCCAGTACTCGATCTGCTTGGCCGGCTCCTCGCTGAGCAGCCACAGCCGCTGCCACGCCGCGAAGTCGGCGGGCTGCAGGGTCAGCTCGGGGAAGTGCGCGCCCTGCGGGTCCTCATAGCGGGCCGTCAGCTCCTCGGCGAACTGGCGCGAGGACCAGCCGTCGATCACGATGTGGTGCCACACGATGGACAGCACGTGGTCCTGCGGGCCCAGCCGCAGCAGGCCGAAGCGGTAGGGCGGGCGGTTGCGCAGGTCGAACTCCTCGCGCACCTGCGCGTCGATCCACTCTTGGATCTGCTGCTCGGTGCCGTCGGTGACCGGCAGCTCCCACGTCTCGGGCGGCGGATCGACCGTCTGGAACGGCACGCCGTGCTCGTCGCCGAACCGGGTGCGCAGGCTCTCGTGCCGCGCGACGATCCCGCGCAGCGCCTCCGAGAGCCTGGGCACGTCGAGCGGGCCGCGCAGGCGCATCGCGAACGGCACGTTGTAGACCGGCGCGCCCGCGACCATCTGGTGCAGGAACCACAGGAACCGCTGCTGCTCGGCGATGGCCATCTTGCCGGTGCGCGGAACGGGGACGATCTTCTCCCGCTCGGCCTTCTCCGCCACGCGCTGGCGCACCTTCCGCTCCAGCAGGGCGCGCCTGATGTCGGCCGCATGACGTTCGGTGGGTGCGGACATGATCTCGGTCTCCTCCTTACCGTCGCACGCTGATCGGGCGCAGATCGGTCCACACCCGGGCGATGTGCTCCAGGCACTCGCTCTTGCCGCCCTCGACGCCGGCCGCGCGCCAGCCGTTCGGCAGGTCACGGCCGGCGGGCCAGATCGAGTACTGCTCCTCGTGGTTGATCACCACGACGTACTGCGCTTCCATGGCGCTCACCTCTCCTGGGGTGCGAAAGTCTCCTGGGGTACGAAAGCGGGGATGCCGGTCAGCTCGCCGAGGTAGCGGTCGAGCATGGTGAGCCCGTCCGCCGCCGGGGGGCGGGCGTGCCGGCTGAACCGGCGGGTGTCGAAGTGCCGGGTGCCGTCGGTGAACAGCCGGTCGAACTCCTCCGGCGCCGCGCCGTCCCGGTCGCCGCTCGCCGGCGGCAGCAGGAGCGACAGCCTGACCAGCCGCTCCTCGGAGCCGGCGATGGCGTCCAGGCGCTCGCGGAAGCGCGCGTAGCCGACCCGGTCGAGCCCCGACCGCTCGGCCAGCACGCCGAACGCCTCCGCGAAGCGCAGCCGGGCCGGGCACAGCACGTGCATCGCGCCGTCCGGCACGTCGAGCTCGCCGGTCGCGGCCCGCGCCACGAACGCGCCGACCACGTCCACCGGCGTCACGTCCGTCTCCGCCGCCGTGGGGAAGACGCAGCCGGTACGCGCGCACGCGTACAGCAGGTTGTGCGCCAGCGAGTCGGGGTTGGCCACGCCGATCTCCCGGTGCGGCCACACCTCGCCGAGCCGGTACACCACGGACCTGACGCCCAGCCGGTGCGCGTCGGCCAGCACGCTCTCCGCGACGTACTTCGAGCGGTTGTAGCCGTCGGCGGCGACCTGGTCCATCTCCGGGATGCGGTCCTCGGTGATGGGCGGGGCGCCCGGGCCGGGCGGCGGGAAGATGCTCAGCGTGGACAGCGTGTGCAGGCGGGCGCCGCCCGCGGCCAGCTTGATGAGCTCCTGCACGCCGAGCACGTTGGCGGGCCGGTGGTCGAGGTAGCCGGACAGGAAGTTCACCGCGCCGGCCGCGTTGACGACGCCCGACACGGACGAGGCGATCGCGTCGAAGCGCCACTGCGGCAGGCCCAGCAGCTCGCTGCCCAGGTCGCCCGGCACCACCTCGACGCGGCCCGTCTTCAGCGCCATGGGCAGCGCCTGCCAGGCGGCGGTCAGGCCGTACTGGTCGAGGACCTCCGTCAGGCGGCGGGCGCCGTCCGGCGGGTCGCAGCAGCGGACGAGACAGACCAGCTCGGCATTGGAGCGGGTCAGCAGCTCGGCGAAGATGTGCGCCCCGACGAAGCCGGTCGCGCCCGTGAGCAGCAGGGTCCGCGGCGGGCGCCACGCCAGGTCGTGCCTGATGTAGGCCAGCTCGGCGCTGTCGTCGTCGACGCCCCTGGTCAGGCGGGCCGCCTGAGCGCGCACGGTGGAGGCCACGAGCAGGTCGCGGGGGCGTACCGGCTGGCCCAGCCGCTCGCTGATCGCGGTGGTCAGCCGGTACGCCAGCAGCGACGTGCCGCCGTAGTCGGCGAACGGCACCGTCACCGACACCTGGTCGCGTTCGAGCACCTCGCACCACGCCGCGCCGACCAGCTCCTCCATGGGGTCGGCCGGCGGCTCGACCCGCTCCTCCTGGCCCGTCCCCTGGGCCGTCCCGGCGACGAGGAGCGCGGCCAGGGCCTTGCGGTCGGCCTTGCCGTTGTGGTTGAGCGGCAGCGCGTCGAGCACCACGATCTGGTGCGGCACCTGCTCGGCCGGCAGCTTCTCCGCCGCGTACCCGCGCAGCCGCTCCGCCGCCGGCGGGTCGGCCGGCGAGCGCGGGGTGACGCAGCAGACGAGCGTGGAGGCGGGCGGCTCGCCGAGCACGAGCGCCACCGCGCTGCCCACGAGCGGATGGCCGGCCAGGGCCGAGGCGACGTCGCCGAGTTCCACCCGCACCCCGCCCACCTTGACCTGCTCGTCGAGCCGGCCGTTGTAGTACAGCAGGCCGTCCTCGCCGAGCCGGGCCAGGTCACCGGTCCGGTACAGCTTCTCCCCCGGGATCTGGGGGAACGGGTTGGGCACGAACACCCGCTCGGTGCGGCCGGGGTCGTCGAGGTAGCCCGCGCCGACGCACTCCCCGCCGAGATACAGCTCGCCGGGCGTGTTCACCGGGACGGGCCGCAGGTCCTCGTCGAGGACGATCGCGGCGGTGTTGTCGATGGGGCGCCCGATCGGGATCCGGTCGGCGTCGGCGTCGGTGACGTCGTGGAAGACCGACCCGATCGAGCACTCCGTCGGCCCGAACGTGTTGGTGACCGCCAGCCCCGGCAGCAGCGCGCGCAGCCGGTGCACCGCGCCGGGGCCGGCCGCCTCCCCGCCGATCAGCATGCGCCGCAGGCTCGACGCCGCCACGCGCAGGTCCTCGCGCACCTCCAGCAGCGACACGAACGCCTCCAGCACGGACGGCACGAAGTCGGTCATGGTGACGCCGTAGCGGCCGATGGTCAGCGCGGTCTGTTCGAGGTCGAGGATGCCGTCGCGGTGCGGCAGCACGACCTGCCCGCCCGACACCAGCGGCCACAGCACCTGCCACATCGAGGAGTCGAAGGTGGAGCGGCTGTTCTGCAGCGTGACGTGGCCGGCGCCGTCACCGAACCGGCGCGACATCGTGGTCAGCCTGTTGACCAGGCCGCGGTGGCGGTTCAGCGCGCACTTGGGCGTGCCGGTCGAGCCGGAGGTGTAGAACCCGTAGATCAGGTCCTCCGGCCCCGGCCGGCGGCCGGCCGGCAGGGGTCTCCTGGCGGCCGGGTCGTCCGCCGCCCGCGCGCAGTCGACGACGACCGCCTTCGGAGCCCGCTCCAGCTCTTCGAGAGCCGCTACGGTCGCCGGCGACACCACGACGGCGGGCGGCGACAACTCGGCCATGATCGCGGTCAGCCGGTCGATCGGCCACGCCGGATCCAGCGGCACGAACGCCGAGCCCGCCTTCATCACCCCGAACAGCGCCGCCGGGAACTCCGGGCCGTCCGCCACCAGCACGGGTATCAACTGACGGGCCCGCACGCCGTTGCCGATCAGCCGGTGAGCCGTCATAGTGGCTGCGGCGTCGAGGTCCGCATAGCTCATCGTGGTGTCACGGTGGCGAATGGCGGGGCGGTCGGGGCCCCGCTCTTTCTGCGTACAGAACAGGTCGAGGACCGTGCTGTGCCGGGGAAACACATGCTGCGGCCCCAGAGATAAGGTCAGGACGTCTTCGCTCAGTCGCGGGTATTCATGGCGTGGCATCGTGCTCCCAACAGATCCTCGTTTCCGGCGAGTTTCCTGCGCAATCGGCTGATATTCAGGACGACGCTTTCCGGGCAGCCTGGACAGCCTCGGAGAGTCGCTCGGATAAATGCGGGCACGGCTCCGAACAAATGGCCGTGCAGCGCGGGCACGAAAAAGAGAGGGCGCGGCAGGACACGGCCCGGGGCGGTGCTTTACGCGTGCCGCCGAACTGTCTTGATGAGTGGCGCCCGGCGTTCCCGGGCACTCGGGGACGTGCCGCCGGCGCTCCTAGGCGCTCCGGTGGCGGGCCGCCGGTGCCGCGTGATAGCTCGTGACGTGCTGGTCGGCGCGTGCAGTGACGAAGCGTTCCCCCCTTCCTCCTGGGCCTGGGTGCCGCACGTGCGATCAAAGTAACCTATATCAGGCTGATAACGGGTTACTCACATCTTGGAACACGGAACCGGGATCCGCAACCCCGCCCGGCCCCGCTCCCGGCCCGGCCGCCGCCGCGCGGGGCGGCATGGCCTGCGGGAATGGGAAGGTGCCTGACACCGAAATTCGGATGGAGCCGGGCGAGCGCCGCACAGAGGCGGCGCGAGTGGCATACCCGGCGTTACCCCCGGCGGGTCCCGCCAATCCGGTACCGCCGCCCTTTGTGACAACTTGCCGAAGCCCACGAATGGTCGGCCGGACGCCGCTCGGCAAGGAACCACATAAGTGCGCACCCGGCCCACCGAATCGGACCGGAAGAAAATCGGGCACCGAATATCGGGCGGCCGCGCATTTTTCCGGATTTGCGTCCGGCGGGAGTGATGGCGGGCAATCCGTGGGTAGGGTCGCTGACCGCCGGCGCATCGAAAGGCCGGCATCGCACCCAATTCACCGAGGTAAAGGGGGAGCCGTGCGGCCGGTCCAGGAGAACGTACGCGCCGGACTATTCCAATCGGGCGGCCTTTCCGCCCTCGCGGTCGGGATCTGGCTCCGGGAGACGGCCGGGCCGGCGCGGCACTACATCGCCGACCTCGGCCAGGCCGATCGCGCGAAGCTGGACGCGCTCGCCGCCCGCCTGCGCGAGCTCGGCGACGAGGCCGTCGTCGTCGACCTGCGCCCGCCGATGGCCGCCGTCGCCTCGGACCTGCTGCGGTACGGCGCCCGGCACGACGGCGGCTACTGGAACACGACCGGCGCCGCCCGCTTCGTGCTCGTCAGCGAGCTCACGCCGGTGATGCGCGCCGACGGCTGCCGGGCCTTCGTGCACGGCTGCGTCGGCGGCGGCAACGACCAGCGCCGCTTCGCCCGCTACGGCGCCCAGCTCGCGCCGGAGCTGGCGATCGTCGAGCCGTGGACGCTTCCGCAGGCGCTCGACCGTTTCCCCGACCGGCACGCGATGCTGGCCGCCGTCACCGAGCACGGGCTGCCGCTCGACCCCGGCAGCGGCGCCGGGCGCTCCACCGACGCCTGCCTCGCCGGCGCCTCCCACGAGTCGGCGGAGCTGGAAGACCTCACCACCCCGGTCACCCGCCTCGACCCGCGCTGGAGCACCTGGCCCGGCCAGGCCCCGGCCGACCCCGAGACCGTCACCGTCACCTTCCTCGACGGGCGCGTCACCGACGTCGGCGGCAGCGGGCCCGACCCGGTCGCGTGGATGGCCCGCGCCAACGCCGTCGGCGCCCGGCACGGCGTCTGGCTGCGCGACGTGGTCGAGCGGCGCATCATCGGCACCGTCTGCCGGGGCATCTACGAAGCGCCCGGCCTGGAAGTGCTCGGCCCCGCCTGGACCCGCATGCTGCAGGCCGGCCTCGACGCGGCCGGCCGCGACCTCTACGACCGGATGGCCGCCGTGCTCGGCGCCGCGATGTACGAAGCCCGCTGGCTCGAACCGGCCGCGCGGGCGGCGCGGGCGGCGATCGACCGGCTGGTCGGCGACATCAGCGGCAGTGTGACGCTGTCCGTGCACCGGGGCGTCGTCCGGATCGAGCGGACGGAGATCACCGGCCGGGTGGAGCAGCAGACGCGGTTCGGCTCGGGCGGCAACCGCTGGAGCGAGACGGCCACCACCGCCGCCCCAGCGGCGGGCGCCTTCCCGCCAGAGGACACCGCCGTCTCAACGGCGGGCCCGTTCTCGCCAGGGGGCACCGCCGTCCCGCCCCTTGGCCGCCATCGTCCGGACATGAACTCGACAGGGAGGAGAACTCATGCGTGAGCGCCGATTCGGCCGGCTGGGCTGGAAGGTCAGCGAGGTCGGCTACGGCATGTGGGGCATCGCCGGCGGGGAGGGCGGATGGACCGGCGCCGACGACGCGACCGGCGACGCCGCGCTCGACGAGGCCGTCCGGCTCGGATGCACCTTCTTCGACACCGCCTGGATCTACGGGCGCGGCCACAGCGAGCGGATGCTCGGGCAGCTGCTCAAGCGGCACCCCGACCGCCGCCTCTACCTCGCGACCAAGCCCCCGCCCAAGGACCGCACCTGGCCGTCCACCCGCGACTCCAAGCTGGCCGACGTTTACCCGCCGGACCACCTGTGGGAGTACCTGAACCGCAGCCTCGAAGGGCTGGCCCTGCCGTCGGTGGACCTGTTCCAGTTCCACGTCTGGGAGGACTCCTGGGCGCACGACCCGTCCTGGCAGGACACCGTCACCGAGATGAAGGACCGCGGGCTGATCGGCGGGGTCGGCATCAGCGTCAACCGGTGGGAGCCCTGGAACGTGCTGCGGACGCTGGAGACCGGGCTGATCGACGCGGTGCAGGTCATCTACAACATCTTCGACCAGGCCCCCGAGGACGAGCTGTTCCCCGCCTGCCGCGAGCTGGACGTCGCCGTGATCGCCCGGGTGCCCTTCGACGAGGGCACGCTCACCGGCACCCTCACCCGCGACAGCCGCTGGCCCGAAGGCGACTGGCGCAACACGTACTTCGTGCCGGAGAACCTCGTCCCGAGCGTGGAGCGCGCCGAACGGCTCGCGCGGATCGTGCCCGAGGGCATGACCATGCCCGAGCTCGCCCTGCGCTTCATCCTCGCCAACCCCGACGTCACCACCGTCATCCCCGGCATGCGCAAGCCCGCGCACGTGCGCGCCAACCTCGCCACGAGCGACGCCGAGCCGCTGAGCGACGAGCTGATGGCCGCGCTGCGCGAGCACCGCTGGGACCGCCGGCCCACGGAGTGGTCGCAATGAGCGCCGCCGCAGCCAGGCCCATCGTGCTGTGGGCGGTCCCCCGGTCGCGGTCCACGGCGTTCCTGCGCATCATGCTCGAACGCGGCGACCTCGAAGTGCTGCACGAGCCGTTCTCCTACCTCCAGGCGGACGGGCACTTCGAGGTGGCGGGCCGGCGCGTCACCTCGCCGACCGCACTGCTCGACGCGATCCTCGACCTGAACGCCGGCGGGCGCCGGGTGTTCGTCAAGGAGACCTCCGACTACACCTACACGCCGCTGCTCCAGGACGAGCGCCTTTACACCGAGGTCGTCAACACGTTCATGATCCGGGAGCCGCGGGCGGCGATCTCCTCGCACTACGCGATGAACCCCGGCGCCACCCTCGACGAGTACGGCTTCGAGTACCTGCACGTCATCTTCGACGCCGTCCGGTCGGCCACCGGCGAGATCCCGCTGGTGATCGACGGCGACGACCTCGTCTCCGCCCCCGAGGCGACCGTCCGCGCCTACTGCGAACGCGTCGGGCTCGCCTTCAAACCGCAGGCGCTGCGCTGGGACCCGGGGCAGCGGGCGAACTGGCGGCGTACGGACCGGTGGCACGCGGAGGTCGCGCGGAGCAGCGGGCTGGAGGCCAGGACGCCGCAGCGGCGCGAGACCCCCGACACGAACCCGCACCTGCGCCGCGTCGCCCAGCACCACCAGCCCTTCTACGACGCCCTCGCCCGCCACCGCCTGGCCGGCTGACACCGACGCCCGCGCGCCCGCTCCGCCCGCCGCACGGGCCCCTAGGTCAGCACGTGGATGGCTGGTCGCCGGCGGGGCGGCAGGTCGGCGCGGGGCGCCGGTCGGCCGGGTCGGTGGGCTGCGGTTCGGGTGCCGTGCCGAGGGGACTCGGGGTCTGGCGAGGTGACGGGGTGCCGGTCGCGGGGGCGCCTGAAGCGCCGGGCGTGGCCGAGGGCGCCGGGGCCGGAGTGGGGTCGGCGGCCGGCGTCGTGATCGTCGCGAGGGTCGCGCTCACGACCGGTGCCGGGGTGAAAGGGGAGACGTCCGCCGGGGATTCCGGCGGGCTCGGGGGTGGGCTCGCCGAGCGGGTCGCCGCCGTCCGCAGCGGGCGGTCGGGGACGTCGAGGCCGGCGCCCGTGCCCTTGACGACCTGCGGCTTGGGGCGGGCGGCCGGACGGGCGGGCTTGCCGGTGAGCTGCTCGGCCACGGTCCGGTCGGTGACGGTCTGGTACGCCAGGATGCCGCCCATGCTGACGGCGAACACCACTCCGGCTGCGGCGGCCACCCTGCCCCACGGCACCCTCTCGCCCCGTGCCGGCTCGGCCTCCATGACCGCGACGGCCGGCGCCTTCGCGGCGGTGTGCCCGCGCTGGGCGTTCTCCGTGTGCTGCTTGACCTTCTGGTGGGTGCGTTCGAGGTAGTGCGCGTACACGGTGGTGCCCACCGTCGTGCCGACGCTGACCAGCGCCGCGCCGATCACGGTGCCGGCCACTCCGAGGCAGGAGGCGGCGACCGCGGCGGTGGCCCCGGCCAGCGCGCTGCCCGCGATCTGCGGTCCGGTCAACTCGAACTTCCGCTGAACGTCGCCCATCCCGGCCCAGTTCCCTTCTTGATTGATCGATTTGTGCAAAAGCCGAGTAAGGGCGACGAACAACGCATGCGGGAACGAGCGGAGTTGGTGCGCCCACCAGGCTGGGCAGATCCGGGGGGTTCGTGGTGATGAGTCTAGGTTCGTCACCTGGGCGGGCCCCGCCGACCCGCCGCCGAATGGGCGGATCTTTACCGGCGAGCGCACCACCTTTGGCCCCGGACAGGTTTGCCGACGCGCGGACGGATCCCGGAAGCGGCCACTCGGTGACGAAAGCTCACCCATCGTAACGGACCCCAGGACGAGCGCTCACCCCGGGGCGGGAGCGCCCGGGTGAAAGGTTCACGGGCGGGACGGCTCGGGGCGCTGGTGGCGGCAGGCGCGGCGGCAGCGGGCGTTGACAGCACCGGCCGCACCGCAAATCATCGTCGCCGGAGCCGATTGGGAGCGCTCCCACCAGACGAACCAGGAAGGTGAGCGACGCATGACTCGTCCCCCTGTGGCCATGGACCGTCCCGCGGCCGTGCGGTTGTGGATCGCCGCCGCCTGCGCCGCGGTCCTGGCGCTCGCCGGCCTCGTCGTGACCGTCCCCGCCGCGGCGGAGACCGGCTGCCGGGTGGACTACACGGTCAACCAGTGGCAGGGCGGCTTCACCGCTCAGGTGAAGGTGACCAACCAGGGGCCGGCGCTGAGCGGATGGCGGCTGCGCTGGACGTACACCGGAGGCCAGCACGTCACCGGCGGGTGGAACGCCCAGGTGGAGCAGAACGCCACCGTCGTCACGGCGGCCGGCCTCGCCTGGAACGCCTCCCTGCCCACGGGCGGCGCCGTCGAGTTCGGCCTCCAGGGCACCTGGTCGGCGGCGAACCCGGCGCCCACCGACTTCGCGCTCAACGACACCCCCTGCAACGGCGCCCCAACCCCGACCGTGACCCCCACGGTGACTCCCACCGTGACTCCCACAGTGACCCCCACGGTGACCCCGACCGTTCCGCCGGGCTGCGGGGACGCGCCGATCTGCTCCGGGTTCGAGGACCAGTCGGGCACCCCGTCCGGCGAGTGGCAGGTCACCACGCCGAACTGTTCCGGCACCGGCACCGCCACCATCGACACCTCCGTCGCCCGCAGCGGGTCCAAGTCCCTGCGCATCCAGGGCGGCGCGGGCTACTGCAACCACGTCTTCGCCGCCACCACCCGCGACGTCTCCAAGATCGGCCCGGTCGTGCACGCCCGCGTGTGGATCCGCCACACCACGGCGCTGCCCGCCACGCACATCAGCATGATCACCATGGCCGACGCCAACGACGGCAACCGCGACCTGCGCATCGGCGGCCAGAACGGCGCCCTGCAGTGGAACCGCGAGTCCGACGACGCCACCCTGCCCGAGCAGAGCCCGGCGGGCGTCGCCCTGAGCACCCCGCTGCCGGTCGGCCGCTGGATCTGCCTGCGCTACGAGATCGACACCACGCAGCGGTCGATGCGCACGTACGTCGACGACCAGGAGGTGGCGGGCCTGCGCGTGGACGGCGTCCCCACGCAGGACGTGGACGCGCAGTGGCTGCGCCGCGCCGCCGCCCCGCGCCCGGCCACGCTCCGGCTGGGCTGGGAGAGCTACGCCAACGACAGCGACACCCTCTGGTACGACGACCTGGCCGTGAGCTCGTCCCCGCTGTCGTGCTGATCCGGGCCCTCGCCCGCTGTCAGGCCAGGACGGTGACCGGGTCGCCGAGGCGCAGCTCGCCCCGGCCCCGGGGCACCAGGCGGATGCCGAACCAGGTCTTGCCGTCCCAGCGGCGGTGGCGGGCGAGGGTGCGCAGGGGCTCCTTGCCCCGCGCGAAGGTGACCGGGTCGTAGGTGGTGGCGGCGCAACGATCGCAGTGCTCGGTGACGCGGAAGGTGAGCGGGCCGATGCGCAGCTCGCGCCAGTCGTCCTCGGCGTACGGGGGTGCGCCGTCGATCACGAGGTTGGGGCGGAACCTGGCCATGTCGAGCGGGGCGGGCGGGTCCTCCCCGCGTTCCGCGGCGCCTTCGAGGATCCACTCGTCCAGGCGGCGCAGGGAGGAGCGGGAGGTGAGCAGGACGGGGGCGTCGCCGGCGAGGTGGACGACGTCGCCGGGCAGGCCGCCGTGGGCGGCCGGGACGGCGCAGCGGCGGGGGTCGTCGAGCCAGACCAGGCGGGCCGGCTTGCCGAGCAGGCGGGTGAACCAGGCGTGCGCGTCGGGGTGCGCGAGCACGACGTCGTCCACTTCGGCGAAACCGATCGGGACCCTCTCCCCGGCGGCCGGGGGCACCTTCAGCGGGGGCATGCCCGGCGCGTCGAGCAGCAGCCCGTCCTCGTCGGTGACGGCGGCGACGACGGACAGCAGCCGGGGGTTCTCGCCGAGCCAGTGGACGCCGCCCTGCTCGTCGACGACGGCCCAGCGGCGGTCCTCCGCGAGCCCCCAGGGCTCCACGACCGTCGCCGCCACCGCCCGCCCAGAAACCGACTTGACCGGATATTTCCGGATCTCAGCAAGCTGCACCCCGCCACCGTACGCCGCACGAAGCCCCCTTCACGAGAGCCCGGCGATCACGCCGAGAGGCCGCCCGCCCGACCCGGGCGGATGAGCTTCCGCGACGTGGCCGCCGCAAGAAGCCGCCCCCGATCAGGGCATGAAACGTTCATGGACGCCGTCCTCCAGGACGCGGTCGAGCCGGATCGGCAGCGTCCGCACGCGGGTCCCGGTGGCGGGCCAGACGGCGTCGGCGATCGCCGCCGCCGTGCCGACGTTGCCGATCTCGCCCACGCCCTTGATGCCCAGCGGGATGCCCGGCTCGTGATCGTCCACGAACCCGGCCTCGACGTCGGGCACGTCGGCGTGCGCGGCGATGTGGTAGCCGGCGAAGTCGGCGTTGACGTGCCGGCCCGAGACGGGGTCGCGCACGCCCTCCTCGTGCAGGGCCGGTCACCTCGGCGAAGACGGCGCTGAAGGAGTGCCGCTCCAGCGCGGCCAGCCCCGCGAGCGAGCCCGTGGTGTCGGCGGTGACCGTCACCGGCCGGTCCGGGTCGCGCGGCCGGGCGCGCAGCCCGGCCGCCGCCTCCGTGATGGCCCACGCCCAGGACGTGGTGCCGCGCGAGCCGCCCGCGCCCCACGCCGGGCCGAGCTCGCTGTCGGAGATGCGCAGGCGGATCCGCTCGACGGTGGTGCCCAGCGCGCCGGCGGCGATCGCGGTCAGCGCCGTGCGCGCGCCCGTGCCGAGGTCGGTGGCGCCGACGAGCACGCTGTACGTCCCGTCCGGCTCGGCGGTGATCGACGCCGTCGACGACCTGCTCGGTCATCGGCCTCATGGCGGTCGCCAGGAACACCTGGGCGCGGGTCAGCGTCACCCGTACCGGCCGGCGGAACAGCGTCGCGGCCATCGCCGAGAGGATGAGCTGCGGGCCGCACATGCCCTTGGAGCCGAACCCGCCGCCGACGTGCTCCGTGCGCACTCGCACCCGTGCCGGCTCCAGGCGGAACAGCGCGGCCAGGGCGCGCGCCACGGCGAACGGCCCCTGGTCGGAGTTGATGGCCTGCAACCGCTCGCCCTCCCACCACACGGTCGCCGAATGCGGCTCCATGGCGCCGCGGTGCTCCTCCGGCGTGCGGTACCGCTCGGCGACGACCACCTCGGCGCCGGCCAGCTCCGCCGTCACGTCGCAGGTGCGCCTGCAGCACGCCCGGCTTCTGCTGGCCACCTGCCCGCAGGACGTCACCGCCGTCGCGCACCGCGTCGGCTACGACAGCCCGTCCCGGTTCAGCCGTGAGTACCGCCGCCAGTACGGGCTGCCGCCCAGCCGCGACGCCGCGCGCCTCCAGCCGGCCGCCTCCTGACCCGGCCACCGGTGCCCTGAGCTGCTGTTTCCCGGTGAAGTCATCTCCCGGTAAATACCACAGCCCCGCCCTCTATCGCCACAAATTGTGACGTTAGAGTGACGTACTGTGAACGATACTAAGCATGTGGAAATCTCGTGGCCCGGCATCGGCATCACCGTGGCCGCCGAACTCGACCAGCGCAACCCCTCCCTGGCCCAGGCCCTGTGGGAGGGGCTGCCCTACCGCAGCCTCCAGGGGCACGCCCTGGTGGCCGGATACCACCTGTACCACGTCGCTCCGGTGCACTCGCTGCTGCACACCCCGGCCGAGTACAAGGTGGACCGCCGCACCGTGCCCGACGGCACGCTGTTCTGCTCCAGGCTGCAGCACCTGGGCATCAAGTACGGCGAGCTGACCGAGCCCATGTCCGCCACGCCGATCGGCAAGGTCGTCGACTCCGATCTCGACGCCCTCGCCCAGGCCGGCCAGGAGGTGTGGCGCTCGGTCTACGAGACCAAGCAGCCCGTCATCGCCGAGGTCCGCCGCGCCGGCGAGCCCGGCGGCCACGTCCTGCCCCGCCTGCCCATCGGCGACCCCGAGCTCAACCGGCTGGTCACCGAGGTGCACGCCGAGACCGAGCGCATCTGGCTCACCCCGCCGCAGGAGCTGCTCGACCTGCACTCCGGCCGCATCCCGTCGCGCGCCGGCAGCTACGAGACGGTCCTGACCACGCTGCTGTTCGTCAACGGCGAGACCCGCCCGCTCGGCTACAGCTGTTACGGCGGCCTCGTCCGCGCCGCCCTGGACGGCATGCCGATGCCGTGGCTGCGCCAGATGACCAGGCAGCTCGCCCACACGCCCGCCGAGTTCCTCGGCTACTGCGGCCTCGACCGCCTGTGGGACTTCACGCAGCGGCTGCTGTCGGGGCTGGAGCGGCTCGACGACCACGAGGACTTCGTCGCGGTCATGGCCCACATGGCCCTCTACTGCAACTGCCTCGGCGGCTGGAACTCGCACCTGTTCCCGTGGCAGGCGGGCGACCACCTGCGCAGAACGGTGGCGGCCACGTGAGCGCGCGCTCCAAGGTGGTGGTGATCGGCGGCGGCGTCATCGGGCTGTCGATCGCCTTCCACCTGGCCGAGGCCGGCGTGGAGGTGACGCTGCTGGAGCGCGGCGAGCTCGGCTCCGGCGCCTCCCGCGCCACCGCCGACGTGGTCCGCTCCTACTTCGCCGGCAACCCGATCAGCTCCGCGCTGGCCGTGCGCAGCCTGGAGGCGTACCGGGCCTTCCCCACCAGGCCGGGCGCCGAGCTGCCGCTGCGGCAGGTCGGCTACCTGGTGCTGTTCACCGAGCCCGACCAGGTGGCCGCGTTCAACGCCGACCTGGCCGCCCAGCGGGCCGCCGGCGTGGACGTCGAGCTGATCAGCGCGGAGGAGGCCAGGCAGCGCAACCCGCTCATCGGGGACCTGCCGCTGGCCGCCGCCGCGTACTCGCCCGACGCCTACATCTCCGACACCACCGCCATCGTCACCGCCTACGCGCAGGCGGCCGAGCAGGCGGGGGCGGCACTGCGTACCGGCTGCCCCGTCACCGCCATCGACGCCGAGGCCGGGCTCGTGCGGATCGCCGACGGCGAGCTGTCCGCCGACGCCATCGTGTGCGCCGCCGGCGCCTGGTCGGCCTCGCTGGTCCGGTGCGCGGGCGTGGACCTGCCGCTGACCGAGCCGATCGAGCAGGAGCTGCTCACCACCGACCCGCTGCCGCCCGGCACGCCCGAGATCCCGGTCACCCTGCACGCCGCCAGCGGCCTGCTCATCCGCACGCGCGGCGACCGGCTGCTCATCGGCATGGGCTACCCGGGCGCCGACCGGGAGGCGTGGCGCCGGGACGTGGCCGCGCGGATCGCGGAGACGTACCCGAGCCTGGCCGGCATCCCGCTGCACACCGCCGTCACCGGCCTGCGCGACGCCAGCCCCGACAAGACCGCCTTCATCGGCCACCAGCCCGGCCCGCCGGCCTTCCTGTACGCCACCGGCTTCTCCGGGCACGGCCTGTGCAACGCGCCGGCCGCCGGCGAGCTGGTCCGCGACCTCTACCTCGACCGGGACCCCGGCATGGACGTGGCCGCGCTGGCGATGAGCGCACGACGGACGGGATGACCGCCATGACCGACCAGCACTCCGAGCACGCGCACCGCTTCAACCCGGCGGGCTACTCCGACCCGTCCGACGGCGACGACCGCCTCGACCAGACCGGCCGCACCGCCGGCGGCGACCGTACCAGGCGCGCCGACCGCCCTGACGACCGCCCTGACGACCGCCCTGACGACCGGGCGGGCGAGGGCGGGCAGGAGCGGTTCGTGCTCGATCCGGCCACTCCCGATCTGCACGGCGACAACGAGCGGCTGCGGCAGGCCGGCCCGGTCGTGCCCGTCACCGCCGAAGGCGTGCCCGCCTGGGCCGCCACCCGGTACGACACGCTGATGACCGTCCTGACCCACCCCGACCTGACCAGGGAGCTGCACCACTGGTCGGGACGCGACGCGCTGCCGCCCGGCACGGCCATCGACCGCATCGTCACCGACACGTCCATGCTCAACGCCGAGGGCGAGCGGCACCGCCGCCTGCGCATGCCGCTGACCACCGCGTTCTCACAGCGGCGGCTGAACGGGCTGCGCCCGCGCATCGAGGAGCTGACCGCCCGGTTGATCGACCGGCTGGCCGGGATGCCGCCCGACGAGCCGGTGGACCTGCGCCTGGAGTTCGCCTACCCGCTGCCGCGCGAGGTCATCTCCGAGCTGATCGGCATCCCGGAGGCGCACCAGGACGACCTGCACCGGCTCACCGACGCCGTCGCCCAGGTCGGCGGCCTGGAGGACTCGCCGGAGCTGCGCAAGGAGCTGCGCGAGCTGCTCGACCGGATCATCGAGGAGCGCCGCGGCACGCCCGGCGAGGACCTCATCAGCGACCTGTTCGCGCTGCACGAGAAGGACGGCGGGCGGCTGTCGGAGGACGAACTGTTCGCCACCATCGAGCTGCTGTTCATCGCCGGGCACGTCACCACCGTCAACCTCATCACCAACGCGATCGGCGCCCTGCTCACCGAGCGCGGGCAGCTCGACCTGCTGCGTTCCGGGCAGTGCCCCTACAGCGCCGCCGTGGAGGAGACGCTGCGCTGGGACTCGCCGATCGCCTACTTCCCGATGCGCTACGCCAAGCGCGAGGTCGAGATCGACGGGGTGCGGCTGCGTCCCGGCGAGCCCGTCCTGGCCTGCTTCGCCTCCGCCAACCGGGACCCGCGCCAGTACGGCGAGGACGCCGGCGTCTTCGACGTCACCCGGCCGCAGTTCACGCACCTCGCCTTCGGGCACGGGCCGCACTTCTGCCTGGGGGCGCCGCTGGCCAGGCTGGAGGGCGAGATCGCGATCAAGGCGTTGTTCGAGGCGTTCCCGGAGATGACGCTGGTCCGGCCGGTGACGGAGCTGCCGCCACTGGACACGCTGCTGGGCAACAGCACCCGCACCATGCCGGTCCTGCTGGGCCCGCGCGCCGGCTGAACTCTTCTGTTCAGCCCGCCGCAGCAGCCCTCGGCTCACGGTCGTAGTGGCGCAGGAACAGCTCCTCCAGCGTCGGCGGCCGGCTCACCAGGCCGCGCACGCCCGCGGCCGTGAGCCGGCGCAGCACCGGGTCCAGCTCCGCCGTGTCGACCGTGAACCGCACCCGGTCACCGGCCGGCCCGCCCGTGACGGTCAGGTCGTGCACTCCCGGCAGGTCCGCCAGCCCGTCGGGGGGCCCGGCCAGGTCGGCCTCGATCGAGGTGCGGCTCAGGTGCCGCAGCCCGGCCAGCGTGCCGGTCTCGACCGTGCGCCCGTCACGGATGATCGTCACGCGGTCGCACAGCGCCTCGACCTCGGCCAGGATGTGGCTCGACAGCAGCACCGTACGGTCGCCGCGGCGCTGCTCCTCCCTGACGCATTCGCGGAACACCTCCTCCATCAGCGGGTCGAGCCCCGAGGTGGGCTCGTCGAGCACCAGCAGCTCCGCGTCGGAGGCCAGCGCCGCCACCAGCGCCACCTTCTGCCGGTTGCCCTTGGAGTAGGCGCGGCCCTTCTTGCGCGGGTCGAGGTCGAAGCGCTCCAGCAGCTCGGCCCTGCGCCGCCGGTCGAGCCCGCCGCGCAGCCGGCCCAGCAGGTCGATGGTCTCGCCGCCGGTCAGCGCCGGCCACAGCGTCACGTCGCCGGGCACGTACGCCAGGCGCCGGTGCAGCTCGGCCGCGTCGGCCCACGGGTCGCCGCCCAGGAGCCGGGCGGTGCCGGCGTCGGCGTGCACCATGCCGAGCAGGATGCGGATCGTGGTGCTCTTGCCCGCGCCGTTCGGGCCGAGGAAGCCGTGCACCTCGCCCGCGCGCACGGTGAGGTCGAGCCCGTCGAGCGCCGTGCTCCGGCCGAACCGTTTGCGCAGCCCGGAGACGGCGATGGCGTCGGTCATGGTCATGCCCTTCCTGTGGTGGCGCCCTTTTCGAGGGCGGCGCGGGCCGTGGCGGCCTCTTCGGGGGTGAGCAGCGGGTGGGAGTAGACGTACAGCAGGGTGCGCAGCAGTTCGTGCTGGCCTTCCGTGGTCTCCAGCGACACGCCCAGCCCGCGCTCGACGTGCCGCGTCAGCACGGTGAACGACAGCGACATCGCCGCGATCACGGTCGCGCGCGCCCGCGCCGGGACGTCCGGCGGCTCCGGCAGGTCCTTCTCCGCCTCCTCGAACCACTGCACCCCGATGCGCACCATCTCGTCGAAGAACGGCGCCGCCCACCCTTCGGTCAGCGCCCGCGCCAGGTAGTCGCGATAGGGCCCCATGGCGGCGACGGGGTTGAGCCCGCTGAGCGGCCGGCTCGCCGCCTCCTCGTGCAGCCGGTGCATGACCTTCATCAGGTGCTCGTCGCACGCCTCGCGCAGCGCCTGCTTGGAGCCGAAGTGGTGGCGCACCAGGCCCAGCGACACGCCCGCGGTCTCGGCGATGCCGCGGATCGTGGCCCGCTCGAAGCCGTGCTCGCCGAAGTGGCGCAGCGCCGCGTCCCTGATGCGGGCGCGGGCCGTCAGGTCCTCCGGGTCCGGTGCGGTGGTCGTCACCCCACCCCTCCTGTTCGCTCGTACAGCCTACTGTTCCTGTGAAAAGCAAACTATATCCACGTATAGTCGCTCGTCCAGCACCCGGCCACGCGCGCGACACCTTCACGTTCTACGCTCCACACGACGACGATTGGAGCCACCGCCGTGCCACACGCCACGCCCATGCGCCTGGCCACGACCATCCGCCCCTACGACTGGGGCTCGGTCACCGCCCTGCCCGAGCTGTTCGGCACCGAGCCGACCGGCGAGCCGCAGGCCGAGCTCTGGATGGGCGCCCACCCCGGAGCGCCCTCGACCGCCGACGGCGTCCCGCTGAACGAGCTCATCGCCCGCGACCCCGCCGCCACGCTCGGCGAGCGCTGCGCCGAGCGGTTCGGCCCCGTCCTGCCCTACCTGTTCAAGGTCCTGGCCATCGAGCGGCCGCTCTCCCTCCAGGTCCACCCGACGAGCGCGCAGGCCGAGGCCGGGTTCGCCGACGAGAACGCGCGCGGGATCCCGCTGGACGACTACGCCCGCACGTACAAGGACGCCTCGCACAAGCCCGAGATGGTCTGCGCGCTGACCCCCTTCCACGGCCTGTGCGGCTTCCGCCCGCCCGCCGCCACCGCCGGCCTGCTCGACCGGCTCGGCGTGCCCGGCCTGCGCCCCTGGATCGAGACCCTGCGCACCGGGGAGCCGGGGCAGGCCCTGCGGGAGGTGTTCGCCGCCATGCTCGGCGACGCCGCCCGCCCCCTGCGCGCCGAGACCGAAGCCGCCCTGCTGGAGTCGCGGGACCCCGATCTCGCCGCCTACGCCGGCATCGCCCGCGCCTACCCCGGCGACCCCGGCATCGTGGCCGCCCTCCTGCTGCACCACGTCACGCTCAGCCCCGGCGAGGCGCTCTACCTGGGCGCCGGCGTCCCGCACGCCTACCTCGGCGGCATCGGCGTCGAGATCATGGCCAACTCCGACAACGTGCTGCGGTGCGGCCTGACCTCCAAGCACGTGGACGTGCCGGAGCTGATGCGCGTGGTCGACTTCACCCCGTCGGCCCCGCACCGGGTCGAGCCGGCGGCCGACGGCTCGGGCGCCTACGACTACCGGCCGCCCGCCCCCGAGTTCGCCCTCACCCGCTACGACCTCGCGGGGGCCCACGCCCTGCCGGGCGGCGTGCCGGCGATCGTCCTGTGCGTGGAGGGCGAGGCCTGCGTGGGCGAGGCTCGCGTGGGTGAGGCCCGCGTGGGTGAGGCCCGCGTGGGCGAGGACCTGACGCTGCGACCGGGCCAGTCCGCCTTCGTCCCGGCCGCTGCCGCGTCGCCGGTGGTTTCCGGCAAGGGGACGATTTACGTCGCCCAGCCCGGCGCCTTTACGTTGTAGATCTCCAAGGGACGGGAACGCTTCGGCCGCCGGTTGAACGTCCCGTCCCTACGCTCCATCCGTGACCGATCATGTGACCATCGAGCCCAGCATCCTGTACTTCGGCACCCCCGTCGTGCTGCTGTCCACCGAGAACCCGGACGGCACCGCCAACCTCGCGCCCATGTCGTCGGCCTGGGCGCTCGGCGACGTCGTCGTGCTCGGCCTCGGCGCCGAGGGGCAGAGCGCCCGCAACCTCGCCGAACGCCCCGACCTGGTGATCAACCTGCCCGCCCCGCACCAATGGCAGGCCGTGGAACGGCTGGCGCCCCTGACCGGCCGCTTTCCCGTCCCCGACACCAAGCACGCCGGCTGCCGCTACGAGCCCGACAAGTTCCGCGCCGCCGGCCTGCGGCCCGAACCCTCCGACGAGGTGCGGCCACCGCGGGTGGCCGAGTGCCCGCTGCAGTTCGAGGCGCGGGCGCGGAGCGTACGCCCGGACGCCTCCGCCTCGTTCGTCATCGTCGAGGCCGCCGTCACCAAGGTGCACGCCGACCCGCGCCTCGTCGTCCCGGGCACCCAGCACGTGGACCCGGCCGCGTGGAGCCCGCTCATCTACAACTTCCGCCACTACTTCGGCCTCGGCCCGCAGCTCGGCCACTCCTACCGCAGCCAGACCCCCACCCTCGACGGCGCCCCGCTCTAGGACGGCTCTACGGCGCGTCAGCGGTCACCGTGCACACCCCGTACGGGCCGCTGCTCTCCGCCTCCCGCACCACCCGGCCGTCCACCTTGATCCGGCACTCGACCACGCCGTCCGCCCCGCCGTTCTGCACCCACAGGTACAGGCGCGGCAGCTCGCCGTCGAAGGCCGGCTCCTTGGTGTACGGGAGCGGGACGCCCAGAACAGCAGCCACAGCCCGGTCAGCACCCAGCCGGGCCACATCCGGCCACATCCGGCCTCATCCGGCCAGGCGGACACCGGCCTACGGCAGGCGGCGGATCAGGAGCACGTTGTCCGTGCGGGTGGTGGGCTGACCGTCGGGGCCGGTCTGGGTGCGGTCGAACTCCTCGCGGCGCAGCACCTCCCACTCCCCCTCCCGCAGCTCCAGAGAGTCGAGCACCTCCTGCGGCGTCGGCAGGTGCACGTCCGGGTGGTCGTGCTGCTGCCAGGCCGGCAAGCCCGCGTGCCCCGCCACCAGCAGCAGCCCGCCGGGCGCGACCGCGGCGGCGGCCCGGCGCAGGATGGCCTGGCGCGGCAGGTCGCCGGAGGAGTGCAGGTAGCAGGCGGTGACCAGGTCGAAGGTGCCCTCGGGGAAGGTCTTGCCGAGGTCGTGCTGCTGCCAGTCGATGCGGTCGCCCACGCCGGCCTCGTCGGCGTGGCGGGCGGCGCGGCGCAGGGCGACGCCGGACAGGTCGGTGGCGGTGACCTTCCAGCCCTTGCCGGCCAGCCAGATGGCGTCGCCGCCCTCGCCGCTGCCGAGGTCCAGCGCGGTGCCCGGCGGCACGTCGGAGAGCTCGCGGACGAGGATGGCGTTCGGGTCGCCGCTCCAGATCCGCTCACTCTGGCGGTAGCGGCCGTCCCAGAAGTCCTCGTCCGTCAGGCCCTCGGTGATGCGGCCGGGCGGGGTGGCGGCGATGGCGGCGCGGCGGGCGGCCACGGCGGCGCGGGCCTCCTCGGCGATCAGGTCGGCGTTGATGGCGGCGCCCGCCCGCACGCCGGCCGCGGCGGCGCTGACGACCTGGTCGACCACGTTGTGCACGTTGCCGGCCACGTAGACGCCGGGCACGCCGGTCTTGCCCATGGGGTCGGCGGGCACGTACGTGCCGACGACGAACCCGTTCATCTCCTGCTCGGCCGTCTCCAGCCCGAGCCCGGCGAGCCCGTCGAGGCGGGCGTGCAGGCGGGTGCCGACGGCCAGCGCCTGCCGGGGCACCTCGCGCCCGCCGGCCAGCCGCACGCCGGAGAGCCGGTCGTGGTCGTCCACCAGGACGGCGGCCACCTCGCCCTCGACGACGGCGACGCCCCTGGCGGCGAGCTGCTCGCGGGCCTCCTCCCCCGGCTCGGGGGCGGTGTGCAGGAAGAGGGTCACGTCGTCGCTCCACTGCCGCCACAGCAGCGCCTGGTGGGTGGCCAGCGGGCTGGTGGCCAGGACGCCGATGGCCTGGTCGCGCACCTCCCAGCCGTGGCAGTACGGGCAGTGCAGCACCTCGCGGCCCCATCGCGCGGCCAGGCCGGGCACCGGCGGCAGCTCGTCGGCCAGGCCGGTGGCGACCAGCAGCCGGGCGGCCTTGACGCCGGTGCCGTCGTCCAGGGTGACGCGGAAGCGGCCGTCGCCGAGCCGCTCCGCCGCCGTGACGGTACCCGTCACGAGGTGGCCGCCGTACCCGGCGATCTCCTTCCGGCCGGTGGCGAGCAGGTCGCGCGGCGGCACGCCCTCGTGCCCCAGAAGGACGTGCACGCCCTGCGCGGGCGCGTTCCTGGGCTGCCCCGAGTCGATCACCAGCACCTTGCGGCGCGCCCGGGACAGCGCGAGGGCCCCGCTCAGCCCGGCGGCCCCGCCACCGATCACCACCACGTCGTACGTCGCGTCCATGCGCGGCTCCTCTCACTCGTTCACTGCTGCGCCACTGTGCGCCAGGCGCGGCCCGGTTGACAAACTTCGTTGCCGGAATGGCAAAGTGGGGCGGGTGGAACTCGATGAGGTGCTGAAGGCGGTCGGTCCCCGGCTGCGGGCGATGCGGCAGGAGCGGGGCACGACGCTGGCGGAGCTGTCCAGGAGCACCGGCATCTCGGTGAGCACCCTGTCGCGGCTGGAGTCCGGCGGGCGCAAGCCGACGCTGGAGATGATGCTGCTGCTCGCCGACGCCTACCAGGTGCAGATCGACGAGCTGATCGACGCCCCCGTGACCGGTGACCCGAGGGTGCACATGCGGCCGGTCAAGCGGCACGGCATGACGTACGTGCCGCTGAGCCGGCGGCCCGGCGGGCTGCAGGCGTTCAAGCAGATCTACCCGCCGGGGTGGCCGGGCTACGAGCCGGAGCAGCAGGTCCACGAGGGTTATGAGTGGCTGTACGTGTTGTCCGGGCGGTTGCGGCTGCTGCTCGGCACGCATCACGTGGTGCTGGCGGCGGGTGAGGTGGCCGAGTTCGACACCCGGACGCCGCACGCGTTCGTCAACGAGGCCGACGGGCACACCGAGGTCCTGGCCCTGTTCGGGCCGCAGGGCGAGCGCATGCACGTCCGCGCCCGCCCCGCCGCCCGCTGACGGATGCACGCCGGAAAGCGCCCGCCGTGAACGAGCCTCAGTCCCCCAGGACGGCCAGGTCGAGCCGGGCCAGCCGGGCCGGGTCGGCGAGGATGTCGATCTCGACGATGCGGCCGCCCGCGATCGTGAAGCTCATGACCGCCGACGGCTCCCCGTTCACGGTGTTGACCACCCCGGCCAGGCCGTTGACCAGCGCGGCATGCGCGGTGGACGGCGCGTAGCGGCGGAAGGCGAGCGCCTGGCCGGCCACGTTGTCCGCGCCGCGCACCCGCCGCCTGGCCCGGCTGGCGAGCTGCCGGGCCGTGGCCGGGGAGCGGCCGACGAGCGGCGCGATCTCCTCGAACGGCACCGCGAACATGTCGTGCAGCACGAACGCCAGCCGCTCGGCCGGGGCCAGCGACTCCAGCACCACGAGCAGCGCCAGCCCGACGGAGTCGGCCAGCAGCGCCGCCTGCTCGGGGTCGGGCCCGGAGGCGGGGCTGACCACGGGGTCGGGCATGCGCCCCTCCAGCGGCTCCTCGCGGCGCGAGGTGCGGGCGCGCAGCATGTCGAGGAAGACGCGGCCGACGACGGTGGTCAGCCACCCGCCGAGGTTGCGCACCTCGTCGTGCTCGCTGCGGCTCAGCCGCAGCCACGCCTCCTACACGGCGTCCTCGGCCTCGGTGAGCGAGCCCAGCATGCGGTACGCCACCGCCTTCAGGTGCCCCCGGTGCGCCTCGAACCGGTCTGCCAGGAATTCACGATCGTTCATCGGGCCTTGCCTCGTCTCGCCGTCTCACGTCGGTCACCACACTGACGTCCGGGAGCGAGCCGATGTGACGCGGTCACTTCGGAGCGGTCACTCCAGGACGGAGTGCCGCTTGCTGTAGGCGAAGTAGACGACCAGCCCGATGAGGAACCAGACGGCGAAGCGCAGCCACGTCACCGGCGACAGGAACGTGATCAGCCAGACCGAGAACAGCACGCCCACGGCGGGCACGACGGGCATCCACGGCGTGCGGAACGTGCGCGGCAGGTCCGGCTGCCGGTAGCGCAGCACGATCACCGCCACGCACACGACGACGAACGCCAGCAGGATCCCGATGTTGGTCAGCTCGGCGGCCTCCTTGATGGGCAGGAACCCGGCGATGAGGGCCGAGGCGACGCCCACGATCCAGGTGACGCGCGTGGGCACCCTGCGGACCGGGTGCAGCCGGGCGAACCAGGCGGGCAGCAGGCCGTCCCTGCTCATCGAGAACCAGACGCGGGTGACGCCGAGCATGAACGTGAACATGACGGTGAGGATGCCGACGATGGCCCCGACCGCGATCACCGACGCCAGCCCCGACAGGCCGACGGCGGCGAAGGCCGAGGAGAAGCCGCTCTCCGGGTCGATGTCGCGGTAGTTCTGCATGCCGGTCAGGACGAGGCAGGCCAGCACGTACAGGACCATGGAGACGAGCAGCGAGTAGATGATCGCCTTCGGCATGTGCCGCTGCGCGTCGCGCGACTCCTCGGCCGCGGTGCTCATCGCGTCGTAGCCGAACACCGCGAAGAACACGGTGGCCGCGCCGGTGATGGCGCCGCCGACCCCGAACGGGAAGAACGGGGTGTAGTTGGCGGTGTTGATGTGGAAGAAGCCGACCACGACGACCAGCAGCACGACCGCTACCTTGATGGCCACCACGAACGTCTCGAACCTGGCCGCGGCGCGGATCCCGAGGTTCAGCAGGGCCGCGATGAGCAGGCACAGCACCGCCGCGAACAGGTCGACCACGTGCCCTGGCCCGGTGCCGGGCGCGCCGAGCGACCACGCGGGCAGCGTGAGGCCGAGCTGCTGGACGAGGAAGCCGAAGTACCCGGAGATGCCGATCGCCACGACGGCGACGATCGCGGTGTACTCCAGCAGCAGGTCCCAGCCGATGAACCAGCCGACGATCTCCCCGAGGACGGCGTAGCCGTAGGTGTAGGCGGAGCCGGCCTTCGGGATCAGGCCGGCGAACTCGGCGTAGGAGAGCGCGGCGGCGGCGCTGGCGATGCCCGCGATGAGGAACGACACGAGCACCGCCGGGCCGGCGCTCTCGTTGGCGACCGCGCCGGCCAGCGCGAAGATGCCCGCGCCGATGATGCCGCCCACGCCGATGGCGGTGAGCTGCCACAGCCCGAGCGACCTGGACAGCTCCCCCTCGTGCTCCGTGGCGATCTGTGCCACGGGCTTGCGCCGGAAGACGCTGCGCGAAGAGACCATGACGCCCCCTTGACCCGTCCGTGCTCCGTGGCTGGGCCCTTCCCTCCTGGACGGCGGCTAACCTGCGGCGCGCTGCCTCAGGACGTTCTTTTGGATCTTGCCGGTGGAGGTCTTGGGCAGCTCGCAGAAGGTCACCGCCTTGGGCGCCTTGAAGTGCGCCAGGCGGGCGCGGACGTGCTCGATCAGCTCGGCCTCGGTGGCGCGCGCCCCGGCGGCCAGGCTCACGTACGCGACCGGGACCTCGCCCCAGTGCGGGTCGGGCCGGGCCACGACGGCGGCCTCCCGCACGCCGGGATGCTCCACCAGCACGTTCTCGACCTCGACGGAGGCGATGTTCTCGCCGCCGGAGATGATGACGTCCTTGGCGCGGTCCACGATCCGCACGTACCCGTCGGGGTGCAGCACGCCGAGGTCGCCGGTGCGGAACCAGCCGTCGGGCGCGGCCTTGTCCGTGGCGGCCGGGTCGCGGTGGTAGCCGAGCATGACGTCGTTGCCGCGCACCGCGATCTCGCCGACGG
Source organism: Nonomuraea composti (assembly GCF_012034275.1). NCBI lineage: Bacteria > Bacillati > Actinomycetota > Actinomycetes > Streptosporangiales > Streptosporangiaceae > Nonomuraea > Nonomuraea composti. The sequence goes on from NZ_JAATEP010000019.1 coordinate 172,868, forward strand.
TGGCGGCGTCGGCGGGCACGTCGCGGCCGTCGTCGCCGACGACCCGCAGGCGCTGGGCGATCACGTTGCCCACGCCCTGGCGGGCGGTCAGCGCGGCCGACTCCTCGACCGGCAGGCCGGGCCATTCGGGCTGGGGCTGGCAGATGGCGACGGGCCCGTACGTCTCGGTGAGCCCGTACAAATGGATCACGTCGATGCCGGCCCGCAGCGCCCGGCCGAGCAGGGCGGGGCTCGGGGGCGCGCCGCCGACGCAGGCGAGCAGGCGCGGGTCCAGGGCCCGCGCCGGAGCGTCGTCGTGCGCGAGCAGCGAGGTGAGAACGGTCGGCGCGCCGCACAGGTGGGTGACGCGGTGGGCGCGGATCAGCCGCCACGCCTCCTCCGGCTCCATCCTCGGCAGGCAGACGTGCCGGGCGCCGGCCAGCGTGACCGCCCACGGGAAGCACCAGCCGTGGCAGTGGAACATCGGCAGCGTCCACAGGTAGGAGGAGGCGGCGTCGAGGCGGGTGTGCAGGGCCATGGCCAGCGCCTGGAGGTAGGCGCCGCGGTGGTGGTAGACGACGCCTTTGGGGCGTCCGGTGGTGCCGCTGGTGTAGTTGATGGACAGCGGCGCCAGCTCGTCCTCCACCCTGACCAGCAGCGGCTCGGCCACGGCCAGCAGCGTCTCACAGGCGGTGGCCGACATCAGCCGCACCTCGGTCCCCTCGGCCGCCTGCCGGGCCAGGCCGGTCAGGGCGTCGTCGTGCAGGAGCAGCGTCACCTCGGCGTGACCGAGGATGTAGGCCAGCTCGCCGGCGGACAGGCGGATGTTCAGCGGCACCATGACGGCGCCCGCCGCCGGCACGCCGAACGTGGACTCCAGCAGCAGGTGCCCGTTGAGCGCGAGCACCGCCACCCGGTCGCCGGGCCGCACCCCGGCCGTGGCCAGCGCGCCCGCCAGGCGCTGGACGCGCTGCCACAGCTCGGCGTAGGTGAGCTCCAGCCCGCCGTCCACGACCGCGAGCCGCGGGCCGAAGACGGTGGCCGATCGTTCGAGGAAGCTGGTGGGGGTCAGGGGCTCGTACGACAGCATGCGCTCATCCCTCCGCCGGGTCCGCACTCAAGCATGCTGACGCACGCGGCCCCGCCCGGGGAACCCCTCAGGCGCCGGGGGCGGGGCGTGCCTGGCGGTGGAGCTGCCCGCGGGCACCACGGTGACGCTGACGTTGCGCCTGCGCCCGCGCGCCCGCCGCCCCTCCTGCCGCGCCCCCTGGGACTCCGGCGCCCGCCAGAACCACGCGCCGACGTCCCGGGAACCTCAGCGGGCGGCGTGGCGGGCGCGGAAGGCGGCCGCCTTCGTGCGGCTCTGGCACGAGCGGGAGCAGAACTGCCGCACCCCGTTGCGGGAGGCGTCCACGTAGACGCGGTCGCACTGCCGGGCCTGGCAGAGGCCGAGCCGGCCACCAAGGTCGCTGCCGATGGCCAGGGTCAGGGCGGAGGCGATGCCCGCGCTCCAGCCGACGGCGAGGCTGTCGTCGGCGCCGTGGAAGTGCACCTGCCACGGCTCCCCCGGCGCCCGGTCGAGCTGGGGCCGGGCGCCGGTGCTGATGACGAGCGCGTTGACGACGGCGGCGGCGTCGTCCTCGCGCCCCTCGTCCATGGCCTCGAACACGCGGCGCACCTTCAGCGTGGTGCCGGCGAGGTAGAGGGCTTCCTCGGGCGACACCGGCACGCCGCCCGGCAGCACGGCGCTGATCGCGCCGGGCAGCGCGTCGCCCTTGGGGGCCGCGTACGGCTTGCCGCGGTCGCCGCCGTCGGTGAGGACGTTCACGAGCGAGACCGCGGTGTCGAGCAGGATCGCCACGTGACTATCGAACAGCACTTGACCGGTCACCTTTCGCGCTCTAGGTTCGTGACCGACGTTAGCAGCTTGGTCGGTCACGCGGGAGGCGTTCATGCCGGTTATCGAGCGTACGGAGCGCCTGCCGCGTACGGTGTGGTGGCTCGTGCTGGCGCGCGCGATCAACCGGCTGGGCGCCTTCTCGCTCGGCTTCCTCACGGTCCTGATCACCTCCGGCTTCGGGGTGGGCGCGGTCGCCGCGGGCGCGATCTCGGCCGCGTTCGGCCTGGCCACGATCCCCTCGCGGTTGCTGGGCGGCGTGCTGGCCGACCGGTTCGGCCGCCGCCGCACGATCGTGGCCGGGCTGGCAGGGTGCGCGCTGGCGCAGGCGGGCATCGCGCTGTCGTCGTCGGTGGCGATGGTCGCCGTGTTCGCCGTCCTGCTCGGGCTGGTCTTCGAGCTCTACGAGCCGCCGTCCCAGGCGATGATCGCTGACGCCGTGCGGCCGGCCCAGCAGGCGCGGGCGTTCAGCCTGTTCAACACGGCACTGGCGGTGGGCGGCATGGGCGCGGGCCTGATCGCCGCCGGCCTGGGCCGGTGGGACCTGCGCTGGCTGTTCGTGGCGGACGCGGTGAGCTGCGTGCTCTGCGCGATCGTCGTTCGCCTCGTCCTGCCCGCCGACCGCCCCCACCCTCCGCACCGCGCCGATGGCCTGCCCGCCCGCAGAGGGTCGGCGTGGCGGGATCGCGGGCTCCTGTTGCTGCTCCTGTCCGGCACCCTCTCCGCCGTGATCTTCATGCAGGTCGGGATGGCGATGCCGCTGGCGCTCGCGCGGCGCGGCCTGGAGGCGGCCGACGCCGGGCTGCTGTCGGCCGTCGCGGCCGTCACCATGGTGGCCTGCCAGCCTCTGGTGCGGCGGACGGCGGCGCTGTCCCACCACGCGGCGATGGCGTGCGGCTACCTGCTCCTCGCCACCGGCCTGGCGGGCTACGCGGTGGCGGACGGGCTGGCGGGCCACCTGGCCGCGACGGTGGTGTGGAGCGCGGGCGACGTGCTGATGTTCGGCCGCAGCTACGCGCTGGTCGTGGACCTCGCCCCCGAGGACGCGCGCGGACGCTACCTGTCGGTCTTCGGCATCTCGTGGGGCTTCGCCACCGTGCTGGCGCCCCTGTGCGGCACGCAGCTCCTCGATCGCGCGGGGCCGGCGGGGCTGTGGGGCACCCTGGCCCTCACCTGCCTCCTGCTGGCGGCGGCCCAGCTCGCGGTGATCAGGCCGCTGCTGCGCAGGTCGCTGATCGCGAGGGCGGCCGCTGCGCTATAGTGAACGTCGGCTCACCCTAGTGGGCATGCGCCCGTTAGTCAATCGAACGGCGTGGTCCCAGGCGGAAGAGGATCGACGATGCCGACCGGCGTACACCTGCGCGACCCGCGGGAGCAGCTCTTCACCGCGGCCGAGGAGGTGCTGCGGCGGGGCGGCCCCGACGCGCTGACCAGCCGGGCGGTCACCGCGCAGGCCGGCTGCGCCAAGGGGGTGCTGCACCGGCACTTCGAGTCGTTCGACGCCTTCCTCACGGAGTTCGTGCTCGACCGCATCGACCTGATGCGGGCCCAGGGCGCCGTGCTGAAGGACTCCGCCGGCACCGGCACCGTCGTCGACAACCTCACCGACGCCCTGATCAAGCTCTTCGACCCGGTCGCCGTCTCCATCGTCGCCCTGGTCACCTTCCACAACCAGGTGCGCGCCCGGCTGCGTGAGGCCAGGCCGGTCGGCGGGCTCCCGGTCATGACGGAGATCGGGATGATCCTGTCCGGCTACCTCACCGCCGAGCAGGAGCTGGGCCGCATCGCGCCCGGCGCCGACATCGGCCGGCTCGCCCCGACGCTGGTGGGCACCGCGCACCTCATGTTCGCCGGCACGGACGGCCTGCCGCTCTGGCCCGAGGACGTCCGCGACGCCGTCGCCTCGGTGCTCGGGAACGCCCTGACGACCAGCTGACCCACCCCGGACGCCGAGCGCCGGCGCCCGCGCACCTTGGAGACCACATGACCAGTTCCGACACGGTGATCGACACGGTGATCGCCGCGCTGCGCTCCGGGCACGACGCCCTGGCCGCGACCGTGTCCTCGTTCAGTGACGACGACCTCGCCCGCCCCTCGGGCTCGTCCGAGTGGGACGTCTCGGAGGTGCTGAGCCACCTCGGCAGCGGCGCCGAGATCGGCCGCGCCACCCTCGCGGCCGCCCTGGCGGGCGCGCCCGCCCCCGGCCGCGACTTCATGACCTCCGTCTGGGACCGCTGGAACGCCATGACGCGCCGCCTGCGCGCCGACGGCTTCCTGCGCTCGAACCGGGCACTCACCGAGCTGTACGAGTCGCTGGACGCCGAGACGCGGGCGAACCTCCGCGTCGACCTGGGCTTCCTGCCGGAGCCTCTCGACGTGGCGGCGCTCGGCCGGATGCGGCTCAGCGAGCTGACCCTGCACGCGTGGGACGTCCACGTCGCCTTCGACGAGCACGCCACCCTGGCCCCGGACGCCGTCCCGCACCTCCTCGATGGGGCTCCCGGCCTCATCGGCTGGGCCGGCAAGCCGGAGCGGCTGGATGGCGAGCGCGCGGCCGTGCTCGTCACCACGACCGAGCCGGCCACCGAGTTCACGCTGCGGCTGGACGAGCGGATCACCGTCGACTCCGACCTTCCCGACAAGCCCGACGGCACGCTGCTGCTGCCGGCGGAGGCGTGGCTGCGGCTGGTGGCGGGCCGGCTCGCGCCCCGCCACACCCCGGAGGGCGTCGCCACGACCGGCGCGGCCGACCTCGGCCTGCTGCGCCGCGTCTTCCCCGGCTACTGATCGTCCGTCTTCGAGCAACGCGCGACACCGAAAGGCACCAGCATGAGCGAGCACCCCCTGTGGCCGGCGACCGGCGAGGCCACCATCACCGCCTTTCCCGTCGAGGGTGACGGCCCGGCACCGGCGGTCGTGGTGTGCCCCGGCGGGGCCTACCAGCACCTGGCCGACCACGAGGGCGCGCCGGTCGCCCGGTGGCTGAACGCGCTCGGGGTGGCGGCGTTCGTCCTGCGGTACCGGATCGCGCCGCACCGCCACCCGCTCCCCCTCCTGGACGCCGCACGGGCGGTGCGCTGGGTCCGGCACCACGCCGCGGACCTGGGGGTGGATCCGGGCCGGGTGGGGGTGCTGGGGTTCTCGGCGGGCGGGCACCTGGCCGGGCTGCTGGCCACCGAGAAGGGGCCTGTGCTGGCGGAGGGCCCGCACGACGCCGTGGACGAGGCCGACCCCCGGCCCGACCTGGCGGTGCTGTGCTACCCCGTCACCGCGCTGACCGGCCCGGCCGCGCACCGGGGCTCCTCCGACAACCTGCTCGGCGCGGACGCCCCCGGCTCCCTGCGTGAGGAGCTGTCGCTGGCGAGCCGGGTGACCGCGGACACGCCGTCGATGTTCCTGTGGCACACGGCCGATGACGAGGCCGTGCCCGTCGAGAACACGCTGGTGCTCTCGCAGGCGCTGGCCCGGCACGGCGTGGCGCAGGAGGTGCACGTGTACCCGAGCGGCAGGCACGGTCTCGGGCTGGCCGATGAGGATCCGGTCGTCGCCGACTGGACGCACCGCTGCGCCGCGTTCCTGCGCGGCCGCGGCTGGTAGCGGCTGGTGGACGACACCCGCCCCGGGCGCCCTGCAGCCCGGCTCGCCCCGGGCGCCTACAGCTCGCGCCAGTCGCCCGAGCCGAGCGCCGAGGCGCCCTGCGGGCCCATCAGCGTCATGCCGCCGTCCACGAACACCGTCGCCCCGGTCACGTAGGAGGCCGCCGGCCCCGCCAGGAACGCCACGACGGCCGCGACCTCGCGGGCGTCGCCCGGCCTGGGGATCGGGTTGCCGGGCCGGCTGCCCCGCTGCGGCGGCAGGTCCTCCTGCCCGGTCATGGGGGTGGCGATCTCGCCGGGCGCGACGGTGTTGACCGTGATGCCATGGCCGGCCAGCTCCAGCGCGAGCACGCGGCTGAGCATGCGCAGCCCGCCCTTGGCGGCGCAGTAGGGGCCCGAGCCCATCTTCGGGTACTCCTCGTGCACGCTGGTGACGTTGACGATCCGCCCGCCCCGCCCGGTGCCGACCATGCGGCGGGCGGCCCGCTGGGCGCACAGGAAGGCGCCGTCGAGGTCCACGGCCAGGATCTGGCGCCAGCGCTCGTACCCCATCTCCAGCAGCGGCTCGTGACTGCCGGTGCCGGCGTTGTTCACCAGGACGCCGAGCCCGCCCAGCTCACCGGCCAGCTCGTCCACGACGGCGGCGGCCCGCTCGGGATCGGTGAGGTCGTGCTGCCGGATCGCGGCCGCCTGGCCCGGCTCGCGGACGAGGCGGGCGGTCTCCTCCGCGCCGTCGCGGTCGGAGTGGTAGGTGATGCCGACGTCGAACCCCTGCTCGGCCAGCGCCACGGCGGTGGCCTTGCCGATGCCGGAGTCGGCTCCGGTCACGATCGCGACGCGGTCGTACAGGTCGTTCATGCTTCCTCCTCTTGTCACGGACAGTAACTGATCGGCCACATCGGGGTCACCTGCCCGACAGCTTTCCTATCGATCAAGAGACTCTACGCTCAGTGGCCATATAACTACTTTTAGTAGCGACTGGCAGCCGACCCCCCGGAGGAACAATGCCCACGGACCCGACGGAAACCCGGCTCAGCCTGGACACCCGGGCCGCGCGCAACCTGGCCACGACGACCAAGACCCGCCCGCAGATGCAGGCCATCAGCTCCCGCTGGCTGCTGCGCATGCTGCCCTGGGTCGACGTGCGCGGCGGCACCTACCGGGTCAACCGCCGCCTGACGCACCGGCCGGGGCGCGGGCGCGTCGGCGTGGTGCCCGGCGGCGCCGGCGACGCGCGGATCGTACCGGGGACGCTGACGGAGATCCCGGCGCTGCGCGGATTCGGCGACGACGGCGTGCTGGCGGCCATCGCCGGCGAGTTCACGGCGCGCGAGCTGCGGCCCGGCGACGTCGTCGCCGAGGAGGGCGACCCGGTCACCGGCGCCTGGGTGATCGCGCACGGCCGCGTCGAGCGCGTGTCCACCGGCCGGTACGGCAACCCCCAGTTCCTCGGCGTCATCGCCGACGGCGACCAGTTCGGCGACGAGGTGCTGACCGACGACGAGGCCCGCTGGCCGTGCACGTTCAGGGCCACGACGCCGTGCACGGCGCTGTTCGCGCCGCGCGACGGGCTGCGCCGCGTGGCCGACCGCTCGGCCGCGCTGCGCGAGCACCTGGCCGGCTACCTCGACAAGCTGAGCAGGCCGGCCAACCGCCGCGGCGAGGCGGCCGTGCACCTGTCGGCGGGCCACACCGGCGAGCCGGTCATCGACGGCACGTTCGTGGACTACGACCTGCAGCCCCGCGAGTACGAGCTGAGCGTCGCCCAGACCATCCTGCGCGTGCACACCCGGGTCGCCGACCTGTTCAACGACCCCATGAACCAGATCGAGCAGCAGCTCCGCCTGACCATCCACGAGCTGCGCGAGCGGCAGGAGTCGGAGCTGCTCAACCACCCCGAGTTCGGGCTGCTCCACAACACCGACTACGACCAGCGCATCTACACCTGGTCGGGCCCGCCGACGCCCGACGACCTCGACGAGCTGATCAGCATGCGCCGCAAGACCCGGCTGCTGCTGGCCCACCCCAAGGCGATCGCCGCCTTCTTCCGCGAGTGCAACAAGCGCGGGCTGGTCGCGGGCAGCACCGAGGTCAACGGGCACGAGGTGCCGGCCTGGCGGGGCATCCCCATCTTCCCCTGCGGCAAGATCCCGATCTCCGAGCATCGCACCACGTCGATCCTGGCCCTGCGCACCGGCGAGGACGATCAGGGCGTCGTCGGGCTCTACCAGACGGGCATCCCCGAGGAGTACGAGCCGGGGCTGAACGTGCGCTTCATGGGCATCAACGCCCAGGCCGTCATGTCGTACCTGGTCAGCGCCTACTTCTCGGTGGCGGTCCTGGTGCCCGACGCGATCGGGATCCTCGAGGACGTCGACGTCGCCGCCCCGCGCTCGTGACCCGGCCGCCCGACGAAGAGCAGGAGGCGCGTCATGCCGTTTGACATCCCCGCCGGGCCGACGGGTCTCGGCTCGTACACGCTCAGCCTGCCCTCGGCGCTGCGGCCCTACCGGCGCCCGTTCGAGGAGAACGACGGGCACGAGCCGCCCTCCTCCGCCGGCTCCTTCAGGGGCCCGGTCCTGACGCCGCTGCCCTACGGGGAGCGGACCTGGGGCGACGGCACGTTCCCGCCGCTCTACTGCCCCGAGACCGACCGCGTGGACGACGCGCTCGGCGCGGAGGTGGACCGGCGGCTGGTCGCGTGGGCCGAGCGGATCGGGCTGCACGAGGGGCGGATGGCGGAGTTCGCCTCGACCGGGTTCGGGCGGCTGGCGATGCTCACCCACAGCGACAGCGACGACCCCGACCTGCTGCTCATCGCGGCGCAGATGAACGCCGCCTGGTGGGCCGCCGACGACTACTACGCCGACGAGACCGACCTCGGCGCCACGCCGACCGAGCTGCCGCCCCGGCTGGCCCTGGTCATGTCGGCGATGGACCCGCCGCCGGACGCCGGCGGCTACACCGAGCAGCTCGAAGAGGCGATCAGGAACGACCCGGTGCTGGTCTCGCTGCGCTCGGCCACCAGCCACGCCGCCCGCCACGCCACGTCCGCGCAGGTCATGCGGCTGTGCAACATCACGAGCCAGATGTACGTGAGCTGGGACGCCTACGCCGCCTGGCGCTACCTGGAGACGCCGCCGCCCGTGTGGCGCTACCTGGCGGCCCGCCAGCACGACAGCTTCTACACCTCCATGACGCTCATCGACATCGTCGGCGGTTACGAGCTGCCGCCGCACCTGTTCGCGGAGCGGCGCTTCCACACCGCGCTCATGCAGGCGGGCACCGCCTCCGTGCTGGTCAACGACCTGCACTCGGCCGCCAAGGAGGCCGCCGACGAGCTGCCCGACTCCAACGTGGTGCTGCTCATCGCCGCCGAGGAGGGCTGCTCGACCGAGGAGGCCGTCGAGCGCACGGTCCGCCTGCACAACGCGTTCGTCCGCGGGTTCGAGCAGAGCCAGCGGGAGCTGTCGGCCCTGCCCTCCCCCGAGCTGAAGCGGTTCCTGCGCGGCGCGCAGGCGTGGATGGCCGGCGGGCTCGAATGGCACGGCAGCACCACCCGATACCAGTCCTGACCCCGTCATCGACCGCGATAGGAAGGAGCACGAGGTGACCGTCACCACGAATGCAGTCCCCGTTCTGAGCAGTCTCTACCAGCAGTCCGTCGCCGACTACTGGAACGCGGAGGAGAACCCCGTCAACCTGCGCCTGGGGGAGGTGGACGGCCTCTACCACCACCACTACGGCATCGGCGACGTGGACTGGTCCGTCCTCGACGGCCCCGCCGAGACCAGGGAGCAGCGCGTCGTCAAGGAGCTGCACCGGCTGGAGAGCACGCAGGCCGAGACGCTGGTCGCGCATCTCGGCCCGCTGCGCCCCGAGCACCGCGTCCTCGACGCCGGGTCAGGCCGCGGCGGCTCCAGCTTCCTGGCCAACCTGCGCACCGGCTGCCAGGTCGACGGCGTGTCCATCTCCGAGTCGCAGGTGGCCTTCGCCAACCAGCAGGCCAAGGAGCGCGGCGTGGACGACAAGGTGCGCTTCCACTTCCGCAACATGCTCGACACCGGCTTCCCCACCGGCGACTTCCAGGCCATCTGGAACAACGAGAGCACCATGTACGTCGAGCTGTCGCTGCTGTTCGCCGAGCACTCCAGGCTGCTGCGCCGCGGCGGCCGCTACGTCTGCATCACCGGCTGCTACAACGACGCCTACGGCCTGCCCTCCCGGGCCATCAGCCAGATCAACGCCCACTACATCTGCGACATCCACTCGCGCAGCACCTACTTCAAGGAGCTGGCCGCGCACCGCCTCGTGCCGGTCAGCGTGGTGGACCTCACGGCCGCCACCATCCCCTACTGGGAGCTGCGGGCCAGGACGCACCTGGCCACCGGGATCGAGGACGCCTTCCTGGAGGCGTACAAGAGCGGCAGCTTCCAGTACCTGCTGATCGCGGCCGACCGCGTCTGACGCCCCTCTCCCCGGCCCCCTCCCCCTCCGCCCGGCAGCCCTCCTCGCGGCGACGCGTCCCTGCCGGGCCGCCGGCGTCTCACCTAAGGGCAGGTGACAGGCGTGGACGAGCAGGCGTTCGTCCGCCGCCCACGCGAGGAGCCGGCGGCGGACGGCCACCGAGCGGGCCGCGTCGTGTCCCACGGGGTGCGCCACCGCTGGGGGGCGAGCTGGAGCGGGTCGTAGCAGGTCTCCGGCCGTGAAGCGGTGGATCACCGTCTCTTCCCCTGGAAATGAGTTGCCGGGCGGGTGTCGCGCCCTTGAGGATCATGTCGTGTGACACCTGCACAGGACACGCCCGGCGCTCCCCGTCCGCTGGCACTGGTGACGGGCGTCGGCCGCACGGCCGGGATCGGCGCCGGCATCGCGGAACGGCTCGCCGCCGACGGCTGGGACGTCGCCTTCACCTTCTGGACGCCGTACGACGAGCGCATGGCCTGGGGCGTCGAGGCCGGGGCGACCGAGGCCATCGCCGAGACCCTGACCGCCCGCGGCGCCGCCACCGCCGCGATCGAGGCCGACCTGTCGGACCCGGGCGCCCCGGCGTTCGTCTTCGACGAGGCCGAGCGCCGCCTCGGCCCCGTGACGGCCCTGGTGATGTGCCACTGCGAGTCGGTCGACTCCGGCCTGCTCGACACCACCGTGGAGAGCTTCGACCGGCACTTCGCGGTCAACGCGCGCGCCACGTGGCTGCTGATCCGCGAGTACGGCCGGCGCTTCGCCGGCGCCCACGGCACCGGCCGGATCATCGCCCTGACCAGCGACCACACGGTGGGGAACCTGCCCTACGGGGCCAGCAAGGGCGCCCTCGACCGCATCACGCTGGCCGCCGCGCGCGAGCTGGCCCATCTCGGCGTCACCGCCAACGCCGTCAACCCGGGCCCGGTGGACACCGGCTGGATGTCGGACGGGACGCGCGAGGAGCTGCGGCGCCTGACGCCGCTGGGCCGGCTCGGCACCCCGCGCGACACCGCTGACCTGGTGTCCTTCCTGTGCTCGCCGCAGGGCGGGTGGATCAACGGGCAGCTCCTGCTGAGCAACGGCGGCTTCAGCTAGGACGTCCGGCCGGAGGAACGGCCGCCGAGGCCGGAACGTTCGAGGAACGCCGTCACCGCCGTCACGAACGCGTCCGGGTCGTCGAGCCACGGCGAGTGGCCCGCGCCGGGTTGCACGACGAGCTCGGCGGCGGGGAACAGCGCGGCGTACGCGGCGGCGGCAGACGGGAGCGTGTTGAGGTCGAGCTCGCCGGCGAGCACCAGCACCGGCGCGGCGAAGCGGCCCAGCGCCGCGCGGGTCGCCTCCGGGTCGTAGGCGCCCTCCGCGCCGAACACGGCGGCGGCCTCGTCGTTCCGGTGCCGGTCGCAGAGCTTCTGGAAGGCGCGCGCCGCGTCGTCCCACCGGCCGAACATGAAGGGATCGACGGCCTCCCACGTCGCGGCGGTCGCGGTGCCGGCCTGGAGCTGCTGCAGCGCGGCGAACGCCTCGGGGAACCAGGGCTCGCCGGCGCGCAGCTTCGCCGCCTCCAGGCGGGCCTGCGGGGTGGGCTCCAGGTCGACGGCCTTGGTGCTGGGCGCGATCAGGAGGAGCCGGGCGACGCGGTGGGGGTGCCGGGTGGCGTACAGGACGGCGAGGTTCCCGCCGGCGGAGTGGCCGAGCAGGTCGACGCGGTCGAGGCCGAGATGTTCGCGCAGGGCTTCGACGTCGTCCACGAGCCGGTCGCAGCGGTAGGTGGCGGGGTCGCCGGGCCGGTCGGAGTCGCCGGTGCCGCGCGGGTCCATGAGGATGAGCCGCCGGTGCGCGGCCAGGCCGCCGAGGTCGCCGAGGTAGGTGGCGTCCTGCATGGGGCCGCCGGGCAGGCAGATGAGCGGGTCGCCAGCGCCTGAAATGTGGTAGGCGAGGCGGGTCGCGTCGTGGGCTGAGTAGTAGGGCATGGCGGAGATCCTCCCGCCGGGGGCCGCCGCCGGGCAATCGGGTATTTCAGCCGGACTGCGTGTGGCGGACGAGGTCGTCGCCGCTCAGCGCGGTGCCGGGCAGGGTGGTGGCGCCGGGGCCGGCGCGCAGGCCGTCCAGGACGATCTCCGTGACGCGGGCGACGGCCTCGCCGGCGGGCAGCCCGGGCGGGGTGTGGACGTGCAGGGTCATCAGCAGGGCGAGGTCGCCGGGGCCGATGTCGGGGCGCAGGTGGCCGTCGGCCTGCGCCCGCTCGGTCATCCGCAGCAGCAGGTCGATCGAGCGCTGGCGCAGCTCGCGCAGGTCGTGGCCGGCGCGCAGCGGCTGGTGCAGGTGCGGCTCCAGCTTGGACGACAGCTCGCCCAGGCGCAGCTCGGCGCAGCCGCGCAGGAAGCGGCGCAGCGCGTGCCAGGCGTCGGGCTCCTCGGCCCAGGCGGCCTCGGCCAGGCCGGCCAGGCGGGTGAGGGTCTGCTCGCCGACGGCGTGCAGCAGCGCGTCGCGGTCGGGGAAGCGGCGGTAGAGGGTGCCGATGCCGACGCCGGCCCGGCGCGCGACCTCCTCCAGTGCCACGTCCACGCCCTGCTCCAGGAACAGCTCGCGGGCCGCCGCCACGATCAGCTCGCGGTTGCGGCGCGCGTCCGCCCGCAGTCCCTGCGCCTCGGCCATCGTGCCCCTCTTCCATGACTGGAGGTTTGTCCTCCGCTTATGCTACCGTCAAACAAGCGGAGGTAATTCCTCCATATAGTGGGAGGCGGGTCATGAACGTTCTGATCTCCGGCGCCGGCGTGGGCGGGCCGACGCTCGCGTACTGGCTGGCCCGGCACGGTTTCCGGGTCACCGTCGTCGAGCGCGCCGCGGACCTGCGCTCCAGCGGCAACCCGGTGGACGTGCGGGGGCCGGCCGTGGACGTGGCCGCCCGCATGGGCGTCCTGCCCCGGCTGCACGAGGCCGCCACCGGCAACACCGGGCTCAGCTTCGTCGACGGTGATGGCCGGACCGTCGCCCGGATGGACCTGGCCGCCGGGCAGCGCGCGGGCGAGGTCGAGCTGCCGCGCGGCGCGCTCGCCTCGATCCTGTACGAGAGCGCCCGCGACCACGCCGAGTTCGTCTTCGGCGACTCGATCGCCACCCTCGCCCAGGACGCCGGCGGCGTGGACGTCACCTTCGAGCGCGGCGCGCCCCGCCGCTTCGACCTGGTGGTGGGCGCCGACGGGCTGCACTCGGTGACCCGGCGGCTGGCGTTCGGCCCCGACGCGGCCGAGGTGCGCCACATGGGCCTGTACGTGGCCACCACCCCGATCGGCGGCCAGGCGGGCCCCGGCCGGGACGTGCTGATGCACAACACCCCGGGCCGGGCCGTCGCCGTCAGCCCCACGCCGTCCGGCGACCTGGCCTTCTTCCTCTACCGCGCGCCGCAGGAGCCCGGCTTCGACCACCGCGACACCGAGCAGCACAAGCGGCTGCTGGCCGGGGCGTTCGCGGGCGTGGGCTGGCGCGCGCCGGAGCTGCTGGAGCGGGTGCGCACCGCCGGCGACCTCTACTTCGACTCCGTGAGCCGGGTCCGCCTGCCGCGCTGGTCCAGCGGGCGGGTCGTGCTGCTGGGCGACGCCGGGTCGTGCGTGTCGCTGTTCGGCGACGGCTCGACGCTGGCCATGGCGGGCGCGGCCACGCTCGCCGGCGAGCTGGCCGCCACGCCGGACGACCCGTGGGCCGCCTTCGAGCGGTACGAGCAGGCGCACCGCCGCCTGGTGGAGCCCAAGCAGCGCGGCATCGCGCAGGCCGCGTCGCTCATCGTGCCCGCCACCAGGGCCGGCATCGCGGCCCGCGACCTGGCCACCCGCGTGGCGCCGCTCGTCACGCGGCTGCGGCGCCGGCTGCTCAGGCCGCCGGCCGCCCTCCCCTCCTGAGCCGTGAGCCCTGAGCTACGAACCCTGAGCCGTGAGCCGGACAACTTTTGCCATGCGCTGGCCTGGGCTAAAGCTCGTTCTCCGGACGTACGGGAAGGTTCGAGGTCGGATCGGCTCACACCTCACCGGACCTGGAGATGATCGTGCCCGCCAAGACCAGAAGCAGCACCAGGACGACGACGAAGAAGCAGTCGAGCAGCCAGCCGTGGTTGCACGTCGACGGCACCGAGATCCAGGAGTTCGGCACCGTCAGGACGTGGCCGCTGGGCCTGTCGGACGAGGCCCGCGAGTACTCCTGCGAGCGGCTGAACCAGATCCTGGCCGACACGCAGATCCTCTACGCCTTGTACAAGAAGCACCACTGGCTGATGCGCGGCCCGACGTTCTACCAGCTGCACCTGCTGCTGGACAAGCATGCCGACGAGCAGCTCAAGCTGGTGGACCTGATCGCCGAGCGGGTGCAGACGCTGGGCGGCATCGCGGTCGGCGACCCCCGGCACGTCGCGGAGATCACGGTGGTGCCGCGGCCTCCGAACGGCGCCGAGGAGGTGCCGGCGATGTTGTCGCGGCTGATCGAGGCGCACGAGACGATCCTCATCGCCTCGCATGACGCCGCGTCCAGGGCGGCGGAGCTGGGCGACGACGGCACCAACGACCTGCTGGTGTCCGACGTGATCAGGACCGGGGAGCTGCAGACCTGGTTCCTGGTCGAGCACCTGGTGGACACGCCGCTCGTGGAGACGCCGCACGACGGGCAGGGCCGGGCGCCGCGCCGCACCACCCGTTCCGGCAAGTAGCCGGCATCAGCCCTGCCCGGCGGGCTCCAGCCGGATGACGACGGCCTTCGAGGTGGGCGTGTTGCTGTGGTCGGCCACGCTGTCCAGCGGCACCAGCACGTTCGTCTCCGGGTAGTAGGCCGCGGCCGAGCCGCGCGCGGTCGGGTAGGCCACCACCGTGAACGCGGGGGCGCGCCGCTCCACGCCGTCGTGCCAGACGCCGACCAGGTCCACCAGGCTGCGCTCGGCGATGCCCAGCTCGGCCAGGTCGTCGGGGTTGACGAGGACGACCCGGCGGCCGTGCCGGATGCCCCGGTAGCGGTCGTCGCCGGCGTACGGGATCGTGTTCCACTGGTCGTGGGCGCGCAGCGTCTGCAGGATCAGGTGGCCGGGCGGGGCCTCCAGCCGCGCGAACGGGTTACGGGAGAAGACGGCCCGGCCGCTCGGGGTGCGGAAGACGCGCTCGCTGACCGGGTTGGGCAGGCGGAAGCCGCCGGGCTCGGCCACGCGGGCGTTGAAGTCCTCGAAGCCGGGCACGACGCGGGAGATGCGGTCGCGGACGGTACCGTAGTCGTCCTCGAACGTCTCCCAGGGGATGTCGGGCCGGTCGCCGAGCACGAGCCGGGCCAGCCGGCTGATGATGGCCACCTCGCTGAGCAGCAGGTCGGAGGCGGGGTGGAGGCGGCCACGCGAGGCGTGGACCTGGCTCATCGAATCTTCGACGGTCACGAACTGCTCGCCGCCCGCCTGGACGTCGCGGTCGCTGCGGCCGAGCGTCGGCAGGATCAGCGCGGTCTGGCCGCAGACGGTGTGGGAGCGGTTCAGCTTCGTGGAGATGTGCGCGGTCAGCCGGCACGAGCGCATGGCGCGCTCGGTGACCTCGCTGTCGGGGGTGGCGCGCACGAAGTTGCCGCCGACGCCGAGGAAGACCTGGGCCCGCCCGTCGAGCATGGCCTGGATGGCGCCCACGGTGTCGAGGCCGTGCTTGTGCGGCGGGGTGAAGCCGAACTCGCGCTCCAGCGCGTCGAGGAAGGCCCTCGGGGGCCGCTCCCAGATGCCCATCGTGCGGTCGCCCTGCACGTTGCTGTGCCCGCGCACCGGGCAGACGCCGGCGCCCGGCTTGCCGACGTTGCCGCGCAGCAGCAGGAAGTTGACGATCTCCTTGATGGTGGCCACGCCGTGCTTGTGCTGGGTGAGCCCCATCGCCCAGCACACGATGATCTTCTCGCTGGCCAGGACGCGGGCGTGGACGCGCTCGATCTCCTCCCGCGACAGCCCGGTGGCGGCCAGCACGTCTGCCCAGGCGACCTCGCGGACGTGCCGGGCGAACTCGGCGAAGCCGGTGGTGTGCCGCTCGATGAAGGCGTGGTCGAGCACGGTGCCGGGGCGCTCGTCCTCGGCCTGGAGCAGCAGCAGGTTGAGCGCCTGGAACAGGGCGAGGTCGCCGCCGGGGCGGATCTGGAGGAACTGGTCGGCGATCGGCGTGCCGCGCCCGACGATGCCGCGCGCCTTCTGCGGGTTCTTGAAGCGCAGCAGCCCGGCCTCCGGCAGCGGGTTGACCGCGACGACGCTGCCGCCCGAGCGCTTGGTCTGCTCCAGCGCCGACAGCATGCGGGGGTGGTTGGTGCCGGGGTTCTGGCCGACGACGAACACCAGGTCGGCGTCGTGGATGTCGTCGAGGCTGACGCTGCCCTTGCCGACGCCGAGGGTGTCGATCAGGGCGACGCCGCTGGACTCGTGGCACATGTTGGAGCAGTCGGGCAGGTTGTTGGTGCCGTAGGCGCGGGCGAAGAGCTGCAGCAGGAACGCGGCCTCGTTGCCGAGCCGGCCCGAGGTGTAGAACAGCGCGCGGTCGGGGTCGTCGAGGCCGCGCAGCTCGGCGGCGAGCAGGCCGAGCGCGTCGTCCCAGCCGATGGGCTCGTAGTGGTCGGCGCCGGGCCGCTTGACCATGGGCTCGGTGAGCCTGCCCTGCTGGTTGAGCCACTGGTCGGAGCGCCCGGCCAGCTCGGAGACCGGGTGCTCGCGGAAGAACTCGCGGGTGACGCGGCGGGTGGTGGCCTCGTCGGTGACGTGCTTGGCGCCGTTCTCGCAGTACTCGTTGACGTGCCGGCGCCCCGGCTCCGGCCAGGCGCAGCCAGGGCAGTCGAGGCCGGTGGCCTGGTTGAGGTTGAGCAGCGTCAGCGCGGTGCGGCGGGGCGACGTCTGCGACAGCGCGTACGACAGCGCGTGCCGCACGCCGGGCAGCCCGGCCGCCCACGTCTTGGGCGCCCCGACCGACAGGTGCTCGCCGTCCTGACCTTCGACCTTGTCCATGTCTCACGTCTTCGCTGCTCGATGCTGAAACGACCCTCCAAAAACTCTACTTTTCCCGCGGACCGGATCCGACGGGGGCTACACGTCCTTGCCGAACCCGTCGAGCGCCTCGCGCTCCTCCAGGGTGCGCAGCTCCTGGAAGACCGTGATGTGCAGCCCGGCGGGCGCGTCGAGGCGGGCGTTGAGCGACTCCCACGGCGTCACGGTCGGCGGCGCCACCTCCGTCGCGCCCGCCGAGACCAGCCGCTCCGTGGTGCCCGCCGCGTCGTCCACCTCGAACGCCACCCGGATCTTGGGCGCCACCTGCCGCCCCACCTCGACCTCGTCGATCATCGCCTTCTGCGCCGGGTTGGCGATCTCCAGGGTGGCGCGGCCCGCGTCGAGGATCGCCACCCGCGCGCCGTCGCCGCTGGAGAACGCGGCCTGCTCCGGCAGGCCCAGCACGTCGCGGTAGAAGGCCAGCGCGGCCTCGTAGTCCTCCGCCTCGACGACCAGCCTGAGCTGGCGGACGGGGCCGTTCGGGGAGGTGGGGTGCGTGGTCATGGGCCGGTCTCTCCTCAAGTCTCTGGTCACGTTCCTCCGGTGCAACCGGGCGGGCCCGCCACTTCATCCCCGCGGCTATGATCTTCGGATCCATTCCTGGGAGGACATCATGATCACGAACTTAGCGGCCGCGCTCGCCCTGACCGTCACGCTCGGCGCCCCGCCCGCCCAGCCGGCCGCCGGCACGAGGCTGCCGGGCACCGGCGCGCGCGTCGTGGCCGACCTGGCGGGCCGGCCGGTCCAGCTCACCTCCTACTCGGTGCTCAGGCCCGACTCGGAGCGGGCGTGGAGCCCGGCGAAGAAGGCGTTCGTCAAGGCGGACGGCCCGCTCACCGTCTCGCCCGGCGAGCGTTGGGAGGCCACGCTCGTCACCCGCGTCCCCAGCCCGCCCACGGTGCGCTTCCTCGACCGGGAGAGCGGCCGGACGACCGAGGTGGAGCTGCCCGTCCCGGAGGACACCGAGCGCGGGAGCGGCTACCTGCACACGTCCTGGCCCACCTGGTCCCCTGACGGGCGGACCCTGCTCGTCAACGTCTTCGAGCCGGGCTTCGAGCCGCGCTCGGAAGGCATCGTGCTGGTCGACGTGCCGTCACTGAAGGCCCGCTTCGTCCGCATCGAGAACGCGCTGATCACGGTCGGCGGCTTCCAGTGGACCCGCGACAGCAAGGGCGTCGTGGTGCGCTGGGGCAAGAACGGCAGGTCCGCCGTCCGCCAGTACGACCTCACCGGCGCCGTCAAGCGCACCTGGCAGGTACGCGGCCGTCCCGTCGGCCACGGCCTCGGCACGTTCTCCCCGTCGGGCCGCCGCTTCGTGACGGCGTGCACCTCGCTGGAGAAGGCCGCTTGCGTCTGGGACACCCGCACCGGCAAGGCCGTCACCCGGATCAGGATCGCCTTCAGCCCCGTCTGGGGGCCCGTGCTCGGCTGGTACGACGAGCGGCACCTGCTCGCGCCGGTCCGCGACGGCTTCGGCGTCGTCGACCTCAAGGGCCGGGTCGTCGAGACCTTGGTGAAGGCCGACAAGAAGCAGCGCATCTATCCCTGGTTCGACGCCCGCGCCAAGAGCTGACCGGCT